>JAFPKH010000399.1:0-5011 GCA_017424825.1 Treponema sp.
AAGCTGCGTAAATGAATAGTTCGTTTTGATTTCATCCAAAGTCCAGTTACCGCACAATGCAGATCCTGAAGGATACATATATTCAAGCCTGTCCGCATTGAGCCCAGGACGTGGGTTGTCGGCAACAGGATATTTATGGTAGTTGTCGATTTCATATTTGTAGATTCCGTCCCTGAACAAATTTTCGCTCAAGAACAAATCTTCGTTTATCATCTGCTTCGTGGGTTCTTCCGTGCTTTCCTGCTTTTCCGTGTCACCGTTTCTAAAATCAAGAACATGACCGAATGCCGGCATTGCAATGTCGTGGAAAAGTCCTGAAAGCGTCTGCTTTTTATCGTGCGTGAATTTCCAGATAATCAGCGCGACTCCTACGGAATGATCATAGCGGGAATAAAAGAACTTGTTTTTGAAAAGCGGAGTCCAGTCAGTTCCGCAAAGAAGTCCTACACCGTCAAGGCGGCGCACAATTGGAAGTGAAGAATATTCCAAAAGAAAATCCGGCATTTCGTCACAAAGGATCGAATGATATGCCTTGGCATAAGATTTACCGCTTATTTCAGATCCAGCATCATTTACTTCAATTATGTTTTCCATTTTCGCCTCCTAATTTCCACCCGCAAAAAAGTTTTGCACAAAACCAACAGTGCCGTTTGTCCACAGAATATAGATTCCAAGTAAAATCAATAAAACCGGAACCAATATATGCCCGACTTTTTTCATTACACTTTTTATAATTGAAATACTAAACGCCAAATCAACTAAAATCAACATAACCGACTGCAAAACGGCAAACACGATTGCGCACGTTAGATATTCCCATCCGCCGATTGTGGTGAAAAACGGAATATAAACTGCAAAATCTGTTCCCGAAGCCGCAAGAAAAACCAGCATTGTGTAAATCACCGCCGAAATGACTTTTTCTCCGCTTTCTTCGGTTGTTCCGGCAATTGATTTTTCGTCCGCCTTTTTCCTGAAGATTTCCCTTATGCCCAAACCAATCGGTATGAGACCGAGGAACCCGACATAGCGTGCAGGAATCTTATGCAGATATGAAGCAAAAAAAGCTGAGCATGCAGTGACTAAAATCAATGCCGCATACTTTCCGGCACCTGCAAAAAATCTTCCGCGCTTTGAAGGATATTTTGCGAACAAAACCAAAAGCAAAACAAACTTGCCAAGCTCCGTAGATACGAATGCTGCAACAGAAGAAAAAAAGACCGCCAAAAACGAAGCTGCACCGTCCATCGGCTTTAATCCTTCTTTGTGATTACGTTGTAAATCCTGTCCAAATCGTCCTTGTTAAAATAGTTTATCGTTATTGTGCCCTTTTCAAAATCTCCTTTCATTACGACTTTTGTTCCAAGCGCATCTATAAACTCCTGTTCTATGTTAACATAGTTCGGATCCCGTTTATCTACCTGACTTTTGTCTTTGGAGGCTTTTGCTGCACGGCCACCTCCGTTAAAAGTCTGTGCAATCCTTTCGCTTTCACGTACAGAAATTTCCTGATTTATTATGCGGTCAAAAAGCACCCTTTGATCAGGCGGATTTACCACGCTCAAAAGTGCGCGCGCATGTCCAGGCGTAATCTTCCCGGATGCAAGGGAATCGAGCATGTCGTTAGGCAATTTCAAAAGGCGCATTGAATTTGCAACGGTCGAGCGGT
Organism: Treponema sp.; assembly: GCA_017424825.1. Classification (GTDB taxonomy): domain Bacteria; phylum Spirochaetota; class Spirochaetia; order Treponematales; family Treponemataceae; genus Treponema_D. The sequence continues at coordinate 1,667 of JAFPKH010000399.1, forward strand.
TTTTTCCAACTCTCTGCGCAACCTGTTCCTGCGTTATGTTTTCAAGCTCCATAAGCTGAAAGTATGCCTGGGCTTCTTCAACCGGATTCAAATCAGTACGCTGGATGTTTTCAATCAACGCGACTTCAAGCTTACGGCTGTCGGAATACTTTCTAAGCTGCACCGGAACTTTTTCAAGACCTGCTGCCCTTGCTGCCCTTGTCCTGCGTTCTCCTGCTATTATATAGAAGGTTCCGTCTTCCGCATCTTCAATTATTATCGGTGAAAGAACTCCTTCCTGCTTTACGGATTCAGTCAGCTCCGCAAGTTTATCTTCGTCAAAAAAACGACGGGGCTGTCTTGGGTTCGGTTTCAAAATATTCGGATCAACCCAGAGGGTTCCGTTTTCATCGCTGCTTATACCCTTGGGAAGCTTCATTTTTGAGGATGATATGCTTGTTTTTTTTGTCGATGCGGCGGCTTCGGAACTTTCGACTCCGTTTTCTTTCATCAAAGCTCCGAGACCTTTGCCAAGTCTTTGTTGTTTAGCCACGGCTCAGAACCTCTTCCGAAAGTTTTTCATAACTCTTTGCACCGATGCACGTTGGGTCGTATTTGCATATAGGCTCACCATGGGAAGGTGCTTCCGACAATCTGATATTGCGCGGGATTATTGTGTTGAAGACCAAATCATTGAAATAGCCTTTAACCTGCATGACCACGTCCTGAGCAAGCCTGGTGCGGCTGTCATACATGGTAAAGAAGATTCCGCCTATGACAAGGCTCGGATTTATGGTCTGCTGAACTTTTTCCAGAGTCTGAAGAAGAAGGGTGATTCCTTCAAGGGCAAAGTATTCGCACTGCATTGGAACAAGAACGGCATCCGCAGCGGCAAGTCCATTCAGGGTAAGGATGCCCAGTGACGGCGGACAATCGATAAGTATGTAATCGTATTTCGGGCGGAGGGGTTCAAGGGCATTTTTTAGGAAGAATTCCCTGTTTTCCTGGTCAACAAGCTCTATGGCGGCACCGGAAAGGTCTATTGAAGCTGTAATTGCATCCAGATTATCAACGCAGGAATGTTTCACGGCATCTTCTGCAGAAACAGTCCCGGCAAGAAGTTCATAAATAGTAGGTTTGTCCTTGCTCACTCCGACACCGCTTGACATGTTTCCCTGGCTGTCGAAGTCCACCAAAAGCACTTTTTTCCCCGCCTGTGCTATATAGGCACCAATATTTATCGCAGAAGTAGTTTTACCTACTCCTCCTTTTTGATTAACGAAAACAAATACCTTACCCATGTTTCACAGTATACCACTTTTTTTCACGATGGACTACTGTTTTTTTCCCTTACGCCGGGGAAATATTAGGGAACGGCTGATTAATACAAGCTTTTAGCAGTTCCTTAGATTTCTTTCGCGGATTTGGTTTTCGAGTACGGCAAGGGCTTTTTTGAAATTTTCGTCGCTGCTTCCTGCTATGACGGAATCACAAAGGCTGCTGATTTGGGTGACGTTCATAAGGATTTCCTGTTCCAGCTTTGCGGCATCGATCGAACATGCCTGAGACATGGAATTCACGGTTTCGTCCAGGGATTCAATCTTCTTTTTTTCGGCGAAATTCTTATCAGGGAGGGCATTGGTTTTAAGCACCAAATTGTCCAAAGACGAGCGGATCTGCTCTATCAAGCCCAATCCAGGGCGTTTAGGCTCCTCTGATTTTTTTCCGAATATTCTATGTATAAATGACTTTTTCTCTTCCATAACTTCTCTTCCATTTTTCTGATAAAACCGGCGTTCAATGCATATCCGGCAGTCAACCTACCAATTCTAATTCATACTTGATATTTTTTCAATCCAAAGATTATAATGGTCATTATGAAACGTTTTGTTGTTATTTGTTTGTGCATTATGTTTTCTATAATCTGCATATCCTGCGGAAAAAGGAAATCCTCGTCTACGGCAAAAAAGAGTTCCGCGGCAGATTTTTCGGATGAGAACACGCCTGCTGAAAAAAAATGGACGAATGAAGACGGTGCATTGTGCATAATCTTCGGCTACGGATTCAATGATCAGGAATTCTATACAAAATCAGTGCAAAAGCTCGGTGATTATTATGGGCTTGAAGAAAACGGCGGTCTGATTTATCCGCTCCATTTCCCGGATGATTTCAAAAACGGAATAAGCGGGCTAAGGAAAATGCTTGAAGGAATACAAATCAAAGCCATCATATTCCTTGGCGCACCGGATGACACTCACGAAGTGCTTTTCAAATATCAGGAAATGTACGGCGGAGAGATTCCGTTCCCTGTTATTTCGCTTTTTCCTCAGGACAATATACTCGGTCAGGAATCCACATGCTCGCTGATCATAGACTATGAAAGGAATTCGGTTGAAGACAAGACTTACAATGAAGTGGTTTTGACGACGAACAGCATTGATGCCGAACAAGTTTTCATAAACACGGTAAGCTATGCTGCAAATCTTGAAGGAAACATGATCAAGGGAAACGACGTGGGTGCGGAACTTAAAAAAATCGTCGAAAAAATCGTGGGGCCGGACAAAAAAGTGCACCGTTATGTTGACAGCGGAAGCGGAATGACCTCACTGAATCATTACACGCTGGAGAGCCGCTAGTGGATGCATTGAAATCTTTTGAGCAGGAAGGTATTCTCTTTCACGGAAACGAAAATGCCGTTGAAAACCTTGCACAAAAGGAGTGCGCGACAATTGCGGTAGTCTCTGATTCCCACGGTGACACAAGGAGCCTTGCCGTTGTCCTGAAAAACATTGAAAATTGCGATGCCCTTGTTTTTTGCGGAGACGGCGTAAGTGATTGCCTGAGCCTGCTGGGAACATTTTTATCCGACCCGAAAATCATGATTCCGCCTGTAATCGCTCTTGTGAGGGGGAACAACGACCTTGCCTTTTTCAGCCTGAAAAATCCTGAAACCGGAACTTTATCCAGCATATCGGCACCGTCGGATGTAATGCTCACCGCTGCAGGACACAAAATCTTCATAACCCACGGACACAAATACGGAATCTACGCCGGAATAAAAAGCATGGTCGATGAGGCAAAAAGAAATGACGCACATGCCGTTCTGTTCGGGCACACTCACACGGCTTCCTATGCAGACAGTGACGGAATCCTTGCATTGAACCCGGGAAGCATAAGCCTGCCCAGGGAAAACCAGCCGAAATGCTTTGCAAAAATGTATTTTGAAAAAGGACGCAAACCAAGCGACTATGCGTTTTTCCAGCTGGACGGAAATGAGGCAAAAATCTTCAAGCAGGCCGTTATGATTTAGACAGTTTCTCATACATTTTAAACAGTTCCGTCACACATTCGTTTTCTTTCATTTTC
>JAFPKH010000400.1:0-5339 GCA_017424825.1 Treponema sp.
CCACATCACAATGGATAAGCATAATCTTGTTTGTCATAACCATTGCTCTTATTGTGGTTCTGAAAATCAGAAGAAAAAAGATTAAGGAAGATATTCAGGCTTGATGTTTTTCAGCGAAGCGAACAAATGCTGTTTTTTCCGCGTGTCACCGTCAGTCAGGCTTTCAAGTTTGCTTCTTGCTTCTTTTCTGCCGGAGTTATCCTGATATGTGCATGTGCATGTTGTGCTTATAAAACCTGATTCAGATGCATGCCGTATTATATGATTCACATCTGCATAGCAAAGCGGACGTATAATCGTAAGCGGATAATTTTCATATGCAAGACGCGGCGGCATTGTGGAAATTTCATTTTTGTTGAGCATGTTCATCAAAAGCGTTTCCAAAATGTCGTCAAGGTGATGACCTAAAGCAAGCTTTGTATATCCGTTTGCGAGTGCATACCGCAGAAGCTCTGTCCGTCTTTGTGTAGAACACCACCAGCAGTTCATCTTTCGGTTTTTCTTCAATCGCTCGATGACATTCACTTCAAGGCTTTTGCAATCAACGTTCCAGGAAGAAAACAATTTTTGTAAATCTGGATTCAGCGGCGCAGTGATTTCGGAATGGATGTGCAATGCCGTAAAATCAAAATCAGCATCCGGCCTTTTTTTTCTGTTTGCAAAATACTGAACCAAAGCAGTGGAATCTTTTCCGCCCGATGCACCGACTAAGATTTTATCTCCCGGTTCAATCATTTTGTAATCGTAAACAGCTTTGTCAATCAAGCGAAAAAGATATGGCTGCGGCATGGTTATGCTCCGAACGTTCCTTCGACTTCACTGAGCAAAGCTTCGTAAAGAGTGCTTTTGTCCTGATTTGTTTTTTTGATTGTGGCAGACATTCTCCGTGCAAGAATCAGTGTAACGCGGTAACCGAACAACGGTTCTTTTTCTGAAAGCTCCAGAAAATCTGCGCCGGAAAGTGTAACCGTATCGCAATCAGTAAGCGCAATGACTGATGCAGAGCGCGTGTCTTGTCCGATCAATGCTGCTTCGCCGAAGAAAATGTTCATAGAATCATTCAGGTTTGCAAGTGCAATCGTGTCGTTTGAAAAAGTCTGCTGCCTTACCTGCACGCTTCCTTTGTATAGAATATAAAAATTCTCTCCCTTGTCGCCTTCGCGGATTATGGTCTCGCCTTTTTTAAAATGCTGGGGTACAAGCCGTTCCGTGACTTTTTTCAAAATGTTGCGGTCTTCTTCTTTGTCGGGATCAAAGCCTGAAAAAATTTCCATTTTTATAAGCTTGGGAAGAACTTCTTCAAAATTCAATTTGTTTGTGACATTCGGTTTTGTCTTCAAGTTCATATCTGCTGTACCTTCCCTTTAACAAAAATTGCCTTTGAGTTAGCCTGGATGATTGTTTCGTCGTCCGGTGCAAAAACGGGGTCGTTGCTTTTGAGCGTCTTGACTTTTTTAAGGTTGTCAACGATTGTTTTTACGTCCGGGTTTTTCTGTGCTTCACGCAATGCTTCTTTTCTGCGCTGCGTAAAATTTCCGGCATTCAAGAGCAGACCGATCAATATTGAATTCGAATGGTGCGCTTTGTCTGCCAGAATGAAATCTTTGAGATACTTGTATGTCTTCCCGATAAAATCATTCGGAATATCCTCAATGATGATTCCTGAATATGCGTCTTTTCCGATCAGCTCGCTTATGACATTTGAATATCCCATGCCGCTTGATGCAGTTGCCAAAAGGCTGCGCTCATAATCTGCCGTCAAAATTATTTCGTCGCAGTGAGCAAGATTCAGGTGATTTTCAAATTTTGAATCATAAAGTTCCGCTGCTATGTAAATCGTCGGGTTCAGATTTTTCATCGTCAGTACGGCAAGGACGGTCCTTGAATCGATTTCGAGCTGTGAGAAATTTTTTGATTTGTCCGAAATGACCAGTGCGCGGCTTGCATTTTTGATTTTTGCCTTCATCAAAGTTTCTTCATCGGAAAAATCACCGGCAATGTATTTGATGTTTTTGAATTTCGGAATGGAACGCAACTGTTCGATTTCATCCTGCGCTTCATTTACCAAAACTATGCTGTCGATTTCTATATCAGGATTTGAAGTGATTACGCTTTCGAGAATCTTATCAAAATTATCACGCCAACCGCAAAGTAAAAAATGTTTGTTTATGTCTTTCAATTTTGCCAATCCTTTGTTTTTTTTCATCTGCACGTCCATAAAAATGGAGGCGATTTTACCTGTAATCGTACTGAACAGCAATATTCCTGAAAGCAAGATTATAAAGCTGCACAGTCGTCCGATTGGTGTTTCAACACAAATGTCATAATAGCCGGCAACAAATGCAATCAGGAAATTCCAGATGCTGTCACCAAAATGAGTCATCGTGACTCCGGCTTCAAATTTGTAGATCACTTGTATCAGAACGACCATCAAACAAGCAAAAACAATAATAAGATATGTAGCAGGACTTTTTAAAATTTTGTATAGAACGGAATTCTTAAAATGTTTCAGCCGTTTGGAAACCTTTTTTATTTTTTGGCTCATAATGATTTCCTGAAGTAGATTTTAAGAATTTGGCTGTGGCATAACCAATGCGCAGACGATGTAAAGGATTATTCCCGTTCCTCCCAAAAGAGTGACTGCTGCCCAGACTATGCGGACAATCGTAGGGTCAACTCCAAAAAACTCTGCAAACCCGGAACATACGCCGGCAATCATTTTATTTTTTGATTTGAAAAGTTTTTTTTCTGACATATCAATCTCCTGTGTTTTTATATATTATAAAATATAAAGCTGATTTTTTCCACTGGTTCCATAAAAATGACAAAATCGGATATAATAAAGGCATGGAACAGTACAAGAAAGAATTTATTGATTTTATGGTCGAGTGCAAGGTTTTGAAGTTCGGTTCTTTTACTTTGAAGAGCGGACGACATTCTCCTTTTTTTATGAACGCAGGTGCCTATGTAAGCGGAAGCCAGCTGATGAAGCTCGGTGAATACTATGCCCAGGCAATACATGAAAACTTCGGTGATGATTTTGATGTTTTGTTCGGTCCGGCATACAAGGGCATTCCGTTGAGCGTTGCAACCGTCATTGCATACAGCAAGCTTTACGGTAAGGAAATCCGCTATTGCTCCAACAGAAAAGAAGAAAAAGACCACGGTGCGGACAAAGGAAAGCTTTTGGGAAGCGAAATCAAAGACGGCGACAGGGTTGTGATCATTGAAGATGTTACAACATCTGGCAAATCAATAGAAGAAACTTATCCGGTCGTTGTAGGACAGGGTTCATCTCCGGATAAAATCAAAATTATCGGTGAAATGGTCAGCCTGAACAGAATGGAAAAAGCCTTGGATTCCGATAAAAGCGCATTGGACACAATCACTGAAAAATATGGCTTCCCGGCCAAAGCAATCGTTTCTATGAAAGATGTCGTTGAATATCTTTATGAACCTGGAAAACCGGGCGTGATTACGGACGGGCTTAAAAAAGAAATCGATGACTATTATGCACAATGGGGCGCAAAATAAAAAAAAGCAGCGGCAGACATAAAAAACGTTTGCCGCTGTTGTTGTAAATGCAGGATCTTGCTATTGCAAATCCTTGAAGATGGCTTTTATCTGATATGCAAAAGAATAAAGGTCGTTGAAAAGCATTGCATTGTCTGAAGCATAGAGCGCAAAATCATCAAGAGCCTTTTCATTTTCCTTTGCATTGTCATGGACTACGCTTACTATATGATCAATCTTGGAAAGATTTTCTGCGATGTGATCCGTAATGTTTGTAACGTAGTTGTTGTTGTCGGAATTGTTTTTCAGGATATCATTGAAACGGCCTATCGTGTTGTTTGCTTCCTGGGAAAGTTTTGCCAAATCTGCCGCATTGTGATTTGTGTCGCGTTCCAAATCTGAAACGGAATTGGTAAGATTTTCGACTTTTGCTTTTATAGTTTCGGAAGTCTTGTCCGTGTCGTCAGAAAGCTTTTTAACTTCGTTTGCAATGATACGGAATCCTTTTCCTGCAACTCCTGCACGGGCAGCTTCAATTGAGGCATTGAAAGAAAGCAGGTTTGTCTGTGCAGAAATGTTTTTGATGGAATCAATCAGTGCATGAATTTCTTTAATCTGCGAAAGAAGAATCTTGAACTGCTCCATGTATTTCTGATGATCCTTTTCGATGATTTCTATTGATTTGCGGAGTTCCTGGACTTCAGAAAAAATCAGCTGGAGGTTTTCGTTGTTCTGAGCGGCTCTTGTGCTTATGTTCTGAGCTTCTGCATTTATGCTGTGGCTTGTTTCCGCAAGATTTTCCAAAGCGTCCTGAACCTTTTTCGTGCGGTTGTTCTGTGAGCTTGCATTTGAAAGATATGAGCTTAGAAAATTCGAGCTGAGTGAATCTTTTGCCAGGTAGTTTATGAGTATTTCCGATGCATCTATGCCGGTTTTCAATAAAGTATTCTTTTCCATAGTTTAGTCCCCTATTACCAAAGACACGAGAGTCTGATTGCAGTGCGCTCTTCCAATCTGTTCGCCATAGCATGACATTCCGCAGAAAGTCGGGAATGCTGATTTGTATTTGTTGATTATGGTAGATTTCATTCCGCTGCGGTCAAAATAAAGCGTTCTTGTGATGCATGTCATAAGAATGGTGAATTTCGGATGAGGAATTGCCTTCAATATGCCTGAGCATGTGTCATCGGCTTTTTGCAGTGCATCGCCTATGTGCATGAGTTCAAGGGAAATGTTCGGCGTGACTCTTGCGAACGTTGTTATTGTCCTTGCCGGAGTCAAATCTGCAAGTGCAACGATATGAATGCTTCCGTTTATGTAGCGTCCGAAAGGATTTTCAAAGGTCATTTTAGCTGCTTCTGATTCGCTTACACCAAGCTGCTCTGCATAGACGGTTGCTGCTGCCCTTCCGTTGAAAGTCTGGATTTCGCGCTTCATTGTCTCTGATTTTGTGACGAATACGCGCTTTCCGGTTGTGTTGAAGATATCTTCCTGCCTTATGTCAAAGCGGCATCTTGTTTTTACGAAAAGCATGACGGCTCCGTCCTGGGTTACGCTTCCATTATAGCTTACAAAGCTTTTGGGTGTGTTGCCTGTGAATCCGGCGGTTGCTCCTGCCAACGGGAAATTGTCATTTTTTATGATGGAATAGAATGTTGAAAGTATGGATTCCTCTGCATTGTAAACCGCATTCGTAAATTCAAGGGCAAATGCGTTTTTATGCGAGTTTGAATCTGCAATGCCTATTCCTAGACATAGAACAAAAGATGATTTTGATTTTTCAGGAAAAGTTTTTATGAATAATCCTTATCCTGCTTCTAGAGCTA
>JAFPKH010000401.1:0-2926 GCA_017424825.1 Treponema sp.
ATTTCACAGATGGTGTCTTATACGCACGTCGATTCAATGATTGACTTTTTGATAAGCAAGTTGAACGATTATTTTGTGCCTGAGACGCTTGTCTTTATGGTAAAACCTCCCCGGAAGAACAAGCTGCGGCAGTATTATTATTCAAATCTTCGGAAAGTCGATAAAACCCTTGATCCGAAATATTTCTATATCCTTGAAGAGTATTTTAACAACCTTGCAAACACAACCGTAAACGGGTATGCGGTTCCTTTTGGAAATCTGGTTCTGGAGCTTCCTGAAAATACGTTTTCAGATGATTTTTTAAAACTGAACCCGGAGCTTGTAATCCCGCTGTTGGGAATCGGCGGAGTTTATGCAATCATCTACATAAGCAAGAAAAAAGGCGGCGGTGCTTTTTCTGCAAACGAAATGTTCTATATACATAGAATGTTTTCCGTGCTTGCCGTGACCATGCAAAACGGTCTCCACTATGAGATAAGCATAACCGAACCCAAGACCGGGCTTTTTACGTATGATTTTTTTATCACCAAAATGGAAGAAGCAATCAGCAACATGCGGCGCTACAACCGTCTTTCAGGGATGCTCATAATCGACATAGATTTTTTCAAGCATTTCAATGACACCTACGGACATTTGTGCGGTGACAAAGTTCTTGTCGTACTTGCAAAAACACTCAAAAAACTGGTCAGGGAAAATGATTGCGTCGCAAGATTCGGCGGCGAAGAATTTTCGATTTTGCTTAATGAATGTGACGGCAAAAGTCTTTTCTCAATTGCCGAGCGCATACGGATTGCGGTAAGTGAAATCGTTCTTTATGAAAAAGACCAGAAACTGAGCATCACGATAAGCGTGGGCGGCTGTCTCATGCACGACATCAAGGGCGTGACCCCGAACTACATCTTCAAAAAAGCGGACAAGGCACTTTACTATTCCAAACAGCACGGACGCAATAAAACCACAATCTACAGCATGGGCTTTCTGGATGCCGCAAAAATCAGAAACGGCGAAGATTTGTCGGAATCGGAAAATTCGTGATAGGGGATAAAGAAGCTTGTTGATTTTTTCCAAGTCTTTTTATCATGTTCAAGCCAATATTGAAACTGTTCCCAACCTTTTTCATTGAACTGGATTTTCAGACTTTCTTGAAAGAAATTAACCAATCAAGAATTTTTTAATCATCGTATGGGAAATATTGAATAGGAGTTACACTATCTTCCTTTTGTCTATTTAAATCCATATCTTAGGTTTGAAAAATTAATCTTTATTCACAAATCCCTTGCTCAGCTTTGCAACCTTCATATTTGTACAACGTCAAATCTTCATTCCCGACACTAATTTAAAATCTATTTTTAATAGAAGAAAAAATTAAATCCAGAACCTCTTTTGAAATCTTTGTTTCGGATTTTAACGTTTCAAAAGCCTTGCTGTATTTGCTTTCAAAGTTATTAAATATTTTTGAAAGGACAGACCCTTTAATGTTTAAGTTTTCAGCAAGCAGAGAATAATCTTCTTTTGAAACTTTCTTAATATCATAGTGGTTGCCGATTTTCATTGAGAGTTTTTCTGTGAGTCCCGGATAAATTACGGTTGAAACAACGTCATATAAAGGAGCAAGTTCAACACATTTATTTTTGTAAAGCAGAGAATAATTTTTTCCGTGGCTGTCGCAGTTTCCAATCAGATAATTGAAAATTACATAGCTCAGGAATTTCTGAGTTTCCAGTGCAGGAACCGTACAGTTTTTCTTGATTGCATTAAAAATATCAGCAATTCCCGGGCCTCCGTCGTTCTGGTATTTTGATGTGTTCATAATTCCAAGAGCCTGACAGAGATCTTCCTGATGAAGCCGCTGGATGAAATCATCTTTTTTGATTCTGTCATATCGTTCAACAACAAACACATCTTTCCCGGCAATATTCAGTATATCAACGTCAGGAACCGGCAGATCAAAACACTTGGCAAGTTTCATGCAGATATATTCATTTTGTGCAAGAGAAGAAAGAGAACCCGTTCGGGTTGGTTTTAGAATATGCGTGGAAGGCGCACCGTTCAGAGGCAGATACCATTTTCCATTTATATTTGCAAGTGCAAGTTTTTCCTGCGCACCAGCAAGAGAAAGCCTCAAGTTTTCATCAGCTTTCATCAATGGGCGGGTATTCATCTTTTCTATAAAGTCTGTCAGCCGGACTTCCTCAAGAAGTTCGTAATTATCTGAGTTTAAGGAATAAGAATCAATTTGAGAAACTGTTTTTTCCTCAGGCAGAATAGAAACAAGTCCTGCGCACTCACCGCCAAGAGCTTCAAGAAGTTTTAAAGTGCTTGTTTCTGAAATGTGAAGATAGTCAGCTATCTTTTTTCGTGAATCCTCCTCCGGCAAAAGACCTGAAAAAAAAGGAATGCACTGTTTCTGGCTGAATTCTTCTGTTTGAAGCGGAAGCGATGCCGACAAGGGAACCGCATTTTTGTTTTTCAAATAATTTTTTTCGTATGCAAAAATTACACCCCGATTTTCTGTTGACTCGATGTACCCCGCCTTTTCATTTCCGAAGAAAACATTTAATTTCATTTATTCTCTCCAGAATCATCTTCGCGGTTTACGGCATAGAGATTTATTCCTAGCATTTCGAGGCAGTGAAAGACCTTGTAAATCTGCAGTGTCTCTTTACCGTTTTCCAGTTCTGAAAAAAAGCGCGCTCCTACATTGCATAATGCCGCTGTTTCTGCCTGGGTAAGCCCCAACTGTTTTCGCCGGGTTTTTACAGCCTCAGAGATTGATTCAACAGAATTAATTTTCATATTTTTATTATAACTTTCCCGAACGGGAAAATCAAGGTGATAAGGAGGTGTGTAAAAAGTAATTTTACCGAACGGGAAAATTGTGTCAACATGAAATGAAGCATTATTTTCCTTCCCAAGTCATTTAACG
>JAFPKH010000402.1:0-2996 GCA_017424825.1 Treponema sp.
ACTCCTTCTTGCCGCAGGTGCCAGACCAGATTTTGCAAAGAAAAAAGAGGTGCGTGTTTCTGCATCTTTGGGAATATTCGACGGTAAAGAAGATAAAAATGGGAAAGAAGGTAAAAATGGTTTCTGTGAAAAAGGTAGTGACAACGGAAACATTTCAGATTCAGAAAAAGATGATGATGACGGTAATGATGTCCATGATGATGGCAACGGCAAAAACGGAAACAGGACAGATTCAAAAAAAGATGTTGATGGTAGTGACGGCCGTAATGGAGACAATGGCGGAAACGATGGTGATGGCGGCGATAAGTCATCAGGAGACGGGGATGGTGACGATGAAAATCCGAATTTAAAAATCCTGTCGTATCTGCCCGGACCAATTGCAAAAAACGCACCCACTCCGAAAAATCTTGTAGGCACTTTATACGGCGGTCACGGAGGAGACTGTCTTGCAATGGAAACATCCTTTACAAAAGAAAGCAAACCGACCGGTGTTTCTAAGGCAGAACCAGGCAAATCCGTCAGAATATTCAAAAACCTGGATCCATTCATAAATGGAGATGTCGGCCTTCCTATTGATGAAGCCAGCATATTCGTAGATTATGCAAAATATAAAAAACCTGCACGAAAAGATGAAAGGCCCGCACGAAAGGTTAAAAAAGAAGATTATGATACGAATATGTCGCAGTTCTATAAAGAAGCAAAGGTGAATCACGAACATGAAGAAATCAAAAAGCGTTATTCATGGATTCAGGCGGCAAAAGAAAATGACCTTCACATTGCAAACCTCTTGACTGTCGCAGGTGCGGATATAAATGAAAAAGACATGTACGGACAGACGGCCTTGATGTATGCAGTATCCCAGGATTTGCAAAAAGGCGTTCAGCTGCTTTTAAAAGCCGGCGCCGATGTGAATTTAAAAAATGCAAGGGATGAAACCGTTTTGATGAGGGCCGCATTCAAGAATCTTCCCGACATGCTGTCCCTTTTGATACAAAATGGAGCCAATATAAACGACAAGGACATAAGCGACTGGACTGCCCTGATGTATGCTTCAAAGCGCGGTTCAAAACAGTGCATTGACATTCTGCTAAGAGCCGGTGCCGATGTCAACGCCAAAAACAAAAAGGGAGAAACCGCCGCCCAGATTGCCCGGAAACGGGGATAGCCATAAAATTACACTTCCATCAGCATTTCTATCGGACATTCAAGGGCTTTTGAAAGGGCAATAACGCTTTCTGCTTTTGCCGCATTGATGTTCTTTACCCTCTGTTCGTATTGCTGAATTGTGCGCACCGGTACTCCGGAAACTTCAGCCAATTCGCTTTGTGAAAGGCCTGCTGCAAGGCGGTATTTTTTGAGATTTGTTTCGGATTTTCGGGATTTATAAAGCTCTGTCATTTTGTCACAGAATTGTGAAATATCCATTTCATGGTAAGGATTGTACATGGCCCTTATTTCTGTAATGGGAATTAATGAATTTATCTGCTTAAAAGTCAGATTAGTCTGCCATTGAAAATATGCCAACGCCCAACCTGTCCAATATTCCGGACTTCGATTTGCTGCAGGACGATATTTTTTTGCAAGATTTTCATCCCCTATTACTTCCAGAGCTAGTTCTACACCTGAAAGACCAGCGATTATTGATGATTCGCCCGATTCAAAACGTTCAGATACAGGGGACGCTAAAAAACTTTGATAAAACTTTTCAAGAGGGATTTTCAAATCATAAACTGCAAAGTCAATCATTGATGCAAGCGAGCTTTGTGCTTTTGAAAGATAATTCTTATCGTAAGCGTGGATCATCGGCTTTAATCTCCTCATCCAGAATCTGGATAATGTACAAATCACCGCGTTGTCTTTTGTTTTTTTCTACGTCAAAATATTGACGGCGTGCGCTTTTATCGCGTGATTCTCTCTTTGCAAACCATTCAGAAGATTTTGCAATTTTGTAGCCTTCAAAATGAATCGCTTTAAAAGCCTTCTTGCTTTTCAAAACAAACTGATTGCCAAGTTTTCCAAGTTTCATCGCATTTCCCAACTGACGAACAGAAATCGTACCGTTGATAAAATCCTGTGCGAAAGAAAAATAACTGTCATCTGCTCTGAAACCGGTAACAATGTCGAACTTTTTATACGGAACGGAAAAATTTTTGAGAAGATAATCCTTTGCTTCCTGGGCAAGTGCGGAACCAATATCGAAGATTCTGTTTTCAAGAAGAACTGCAAGCCAATGAAGGATTGTATATTCATCAGAATTCAAATCAAAGATAGAAAGACCATCTGTTTCGATTTTATAGATGTTCGCATAACCGTCAGTATCTTTCGAAACTCCCCATTCTTTTGCCATGCTTAATTCTTCCGTGCAATAAAAACCCAGACCGTAATCATTACGGACTTTTCCGAATCCAAAGACTGGTTTTTCGATAATTGACTTTGAGCCGTGATAGATTGTCTTTTCCACAATGCTATTATACTCCTAAAGATGTATAATTGGCAAGTGTAATTTATTTTCCTTCTGGGAAAGCTTTAATCATCAATGAAGTTGACGACCCTCCAAAAATTGACAGTCGTCATACTCTAAACAAACGGATTTGTTCAGGTCTAACGACCTTCACGTAGAAAAAAGTGAGCAACGTTAGTTGCGAACCAATCCGCTTGTTGCTTTTTTCCCGCTATGCCGTGCTCGGAAAAACAAAAGATTTCCCAAAAAATGCGCAAATTTTTTTTACAATCGTGATTTTCACGGCATATTATATATAATATGTGAGGTGAAAGTTGAAGCCGATTGATGAATTGACCTTTATTGACGACTACATGTTTGGAGAGGTGATGAAGTCCAAGGAAATCTGCATAGGCGTGTTGGAGCGGCTTACCGGTCGAGACCATTAAAGCGGAATTAGGCTAAAGAAAAAATAGGTTGCAAGCTTTGCTTGCGACACGCGGTAGGGATAGTAGCACCTGCCGAAAGGCAGTTCCGTAGGAATGAGCCGCGCAAG
>JAFPKH010000403.1:0-2590 GCA_017424825.1 Treponema sp.
GAAATTATCAGGGTTGAAATAAAGGACGCACGGAAATGATTGAAAAAAGTGTGGAATCGCTCTTGACTTTGGATGAACTCCTTGAATCTACCGAAGGAATCCATGTTCTTGGAAATGCCGGTGAAAAGGGGCTTTGCATTGAATCGGTGCAGACCGACAGCCGTTTTTCATCTGAAAATACGCTCTTCGTGCCGCTGATAGGAGAAAATCAGGACGGGCACAAATACATACCTCAGGCGGTTGAAAAAGGCGCGTCAGCAGTTTTTATCCGCATGGAAAACTATGAGAAGGATCCCGAATTCTTCAACGCAATCTCCCAGAAAAACCCGGAAGTCGTTTTTATTGCCGTAAAAGACACCCTCCACGCACTTCAGGATGCAGCCGCAAAATATGTGGAAAAATTTCCGCACCTCATCCGCGTGGGAATCACAGGAAGCTCAGGAAAGACCACTACCAAGGAAATACTTGTTTCAATACTTTCTCAGAAATACAGCGTCGTGTCGAATCCGGGAAACCTCAACTCGGAGACCGGACTTCCTCTTTCAGTGTTCGGAATCAGAAAGGAGCACCAGGTAGGTGTTTTTGAGATGGGCATGAACCGCAAGGACGAGATGAAGGAAATATCCTATGTCCTTAAGCCGCGCTTTGCAATCGTCACCAACATCGGTACGGCTCACATCGGAAAGCTCGGAAGCAGGGAAAACATAGCCCTTGAAAAAAGCCGTGTTTTCGACTGGTTCAAAGGATTCGGAACCGCATTCATTCCGCATGGCGATGATTTTGAGTCTTTCCTTGCTGACAGGGTTGAGGGAAAGGTCGTTTTCTATGGCGAAGGATGCGATAATGACATCGAATTTTCTGCTGACCTTGGTCTTGAGGGAACGGAATTCCTTGTCGGCGGTAAAAAGGCAGTTCTTTCTCTTCCGGGAAAATACAATTTCAAGAATGCGCTCGGTGCAATGGCGTGTGCTAGATTGCTCGGCATGAGCGGACCTCAGATCATACAGGGGATTGAATCACTGAAGCCTATGTTCGGCCGCAGCCAGGTTCTAAAAGGAAAGTACACCGTCGTTCAGGACTGCTACAACGCAAATCCCGATTCAATGGAAAAATCAATAGATTTCATTTCGTCCGTCACATGCAGGGAAGGGCAGAAAAAGGTGCTCGTGCTGGGTGACATGCTGGAGCTTGGAGAATCATCTTCCGAAGAGCATGAAAAAGCGGGCGTTCAGGCATCTTCATCAGGCGCTGACCTTGTGATTTTTGCCGGCGATGAAATGAAAAGCGGCTTTGAAGCTTTCAAGAAAAAAAATCCGGGTGCGGAATCAAAATGGTTTCCGGGACATGACGAGTCTGCCGTGGAAGGAATCGCTTCTGAAATCAAGGCATTTGCATCCGACGGGGACATAATCCTCATAAAAGGTTCCAGGGGAATGGGGCTTGAGCGCGTTACTGCGAAAATAATGGAGGGGCAGTAATGGGAAAAATCGTGTTCAGGCCAGGAGCTTTGGGTGAGGACAACCGGGCGAACAACGGGCTTTTTTTGATTTCCGTACTTCTGCTTTGGGGGCTTGGAATCTTCACCCTGCTGATTTCCACTACGGAGACTGCATCCAACATTTTCAAGAACCAGAGCAAGTATTATTTCGTGTTCCGCCAGCTTATTTTTTCAGCCGCGGGATTCATACTGTTTTTCATCAGCTCGGTCATTTCGCTCAAAATAATCCGCAAGCTTCTGGGGCTTTACGTCCTTATTGTGCTTGTTCTCTGCCTGCTTCCGGTCATAGGGCTTGGGCATGAGAGCCATGGTGCTACAAGATGGCTGAGCATACCGCATGTTGTCCGTTTCCAGCCTTCCGAATTCGCAAAACCGGCCATAGTGCTTTTCCTTGCGAACCTTATAGACAAATCCATGAACCGCGGTGACTTCAATTCCGGTGACAGCTGGCTTTACCCTGCCATCGGCCTCATTGCGTTCGTTGCCGTAATCGTGCTGCAGAAGGATCTTTCAACGGCCGTCCTCATCCTTGTGGTCGGAATCGTAATCCTTTTCGTTACCGGAGCCAGGCTCACATGGGTCATCCCCATGATAATACTCGGTGTCTTTGCGGTCGCCATTTTCGTAGTGCTTGAACCATACCGCCTTAACCGCATGATTGCATGGCTCAATCCGGGAGAATACACGCTTACGATCGATTACCAGAGAAATCAGTCGAACTTCGTCATTGCATCCGGCGGATTCTGGGGAACGGGGCTTGGAACTGGAATGACCACGCTCAACATACCTGAAATACAGACTGACTATATTTTTGCCGGCTGGACCAATTCCATGGGGCTTCTCGGCGTAATTGCATATTTTGCGCTTCTCGTTCTTTTTGCATGGCGCGGATACGTCATTTCAAGGGAATGCAAGAACCGTTTTTCTTCCTACGTTGCATTCGGATGCACCACCATGATTCTCGTTCAGTCGGTCATAAACGTGGGGGTCGTCAGCGGACTGCTTCCTACTACGGGAATACCTCTTCCGTTTTTCTCATACGGAGGTTCTTCCCTGATTTCAACTTTCATAATGTGCGGCCTGATCCTGAAC
>JAFPKH010000404.1:0-5870 GCA_017424825.1 Treponema sp.
GATGATAGCAGAAAACAGTTTTTTCGGAGGCTTCTCCTGTTTCTGAATTTTCCACTGCAAAAAAATATTTGTCTTCAAGGGAAAAAGTTTTTTCGCTTTGATTTTCCGTGAACAGATTTTTCCCTTTTTGATATGCGGCCGCAAGATTTTTATCCCAGTTTTGATTTCTTAGCCCGCAGGCTTTTGTCATTCCGTCAAAGACAACGAAATCTGTTTTTTTTACCCGGCGGAAAAGTCTGTCACCGAACATCACTTTTTTCATGCTGTAGCTCAATCCGAATTTTTCAAGGTCTTCGATTTTATTTCCGGCAGTGCAGAGGATAAGGGCTTTGTCCAAAACTTTCATGGTCTTGTTTCCGTATGCAAAGCCGTATGTCCACACGCGGTCAAACCATCCTACCAGTTTTGCAGGCGCTTCCGTCCAGAAAACCGGGTAGATAAAAACAATCGCATCGGAGGAATTTACTTTTGTCTGCTCGGAAAGAACGTCATCTTCAAGTTTCGGTTCTGTCGTATAATTTGAGTCACGGAGATATTCTTTTTCTGACATGTCGGTTTTGAAATTCATTTTATACAAATCAGAAAGGACATATTCATTGCCGGAGTCTACGATGCCTTTTATAAAAGCGTCACGGACATTGCGCGTAAAAGAATCTTCCGACGGATGGCAATATACAATAAAAACCTTCATTATAAAACTCCCCGTCCGCTAAAAGTTTTTTTCAGCATTCACCGCAACCTGACGGCGTTTTTCCAAAGTTTTTTCAAACATCTTGTCGGCAGCCTGAGGGAACATTTCATAAATGACTTTCGCTCCTTCTTCCGTTATGCCGCCTTTTGTAGCAACCCTTCCTACGACTTCATCAAAGCTCATGTTTTTCTGCAGCATCAAGTCGCCTGTTGCGCTCATCGTGTTCAAGACCATTTTTTTAATCTGCGCTTCCGGTAGCGTAGTGTGATTTTTTGCAGATTGGCAGATTACGTCAAAAATAGAAGCGATGAATCCAGGCATGCAGCTCACAAGTTCGGATCCCATTCCCATTTCGTTTTCGGGAAGCTCAATTACGTTTCCCATGCTTTCCAAAATCATGGTCAGATTTTTTTTGTCACATTCACCGGCAAAACGGTTGTAGCATACGAGAGTCTGAGAGCGGTTTATTTCTGCTGTCACGCTTGGGATGACTTTTGCAATTTTCCTGCATGCGATTTTTTCAATTGCAGAAAAGGACACGTTTCCATTCAATGAAACAAGGAGCGCATTTTCTTTTAAAGAATGAACAATTTCCTCAACGATGCTTTTTATATCGACCGGCCTTGTGCATACAAAAACGATGTCGCATAAAGACGCAAGCTCCCGGTTGTCATTGCAGACAGAAATTCCTTCACCCACGGACAAAAGCTTTTCTTTGCTGCGGTTCGTGACGTAAATTCCATTGATTTTATTTCCGCACAAAACGGTGAATTTTTCCGCCATCATTTTTCCCATGCTTCCGAATCCGATGATTCCAACGTTCATTTTGATTCCCCTTTTTTCATGTTTATAAATAGGATAGCACTAAAGGCGATAAAATAACAACCCGGATGCACAGAAATAAAAAAGACGGAGGAAGTTTTGTTTCCCCCGCCTTAGGATTTGATAAACTCTTTTCAAGCTTTATTTTTTCATGCTTTCAAAAGCGCACATGACCGCATCATCATGGCTTTTGCCTGATTTTTCTGCCGCAAAGATTTCCGTCATCATGTTAAGATAATCGTTCGGGATGATTTTTTTGAATTTCGGAACATAGCTTTCAAAGTCAGAAAGGATTTTCTTTCCTTTTTCGGATCCTGTTTCCTCCACATGCTTTTCGACAAGCACACGGAGATTTTCTACATCGCTTTTTCCGTCAAGTACAGTGACTTCATCATCCAGGTCGTACATTTTCACAAGCTCGCGGTTAAGGCGTTTGTAAAGATCATGGTTTTCGTCCAGAACATATGCGATGCCGCCGCTCATTCCAGCCGCAAGGTTTCTTCCGGTACGTCCCAAGATAACGGCAGTTCCACCGGTCATGTATTCAAGGCCGTGATCACCGCATCCTTCGACTACGGCAACAGCACCTGAATTCCTTACGCAGAAACGTTCACCGGCAACACCGTTGATGAATGCGCTTCCGCTTGTTGCACCGAAGAGAGCGACGTTTCCGACGATTATGTTTTCTTCTGCATTTCCTTCAAAGCCGGCCGCTTTTTTGATGACGAGCTTTCCTCCGCTCAATCCCTTTCCGAGATAGTCGTTCGCATCTCCGGTAAGTGAAAGCGTGAGTCCCTTTGGAATGAATGCACCGAAACTTTGTCCTGCGCCGCCTTCAAAATTAATCTTGTAGCTGTCATCTGAAAGTGACGTTCCGAACTTTTTCTGGATTTCGCTTCCAAGTATGGTTCCTGCCGTTCTGTCAGTTGAGCAGATTGAAAGCTTTGGATTGAAGCCGGATGATTTTTCAGAAGCAGATTTTTCGAACAAAGGAAGAAGCTCTTTCATGTCAAGAGTTTTTTCAAGTCCGAAATCGAACCAGTCTTTTTCGCCGAGAATCTTTCCGCTTTCGGTTTTTGCGCTTGCGATGATTCTTGAAAGGTCAACGAGTCCGGCTCTCTTGAATCCCTGCTTTTCTTTTATCTTAAGCAAATCGACGCGTCCGCACATTTCATCGATGGTACGTACACCGAGCTTTGCCATGTATTCACGGAGTTCCTGTGCGATAAAGCGCATGAAATTTTCGACATATTCCGGTTTTCCTGCAAAACGTGCGCGGAGTTTTTCATTCTGCGTCGCAACACCGAACGGACATGTATCGCTCTGGCATACCCTCATCATGCGGCATCCCATGGTTACGAGAGGAGCGGTTGCAAATCCGAATTCTTCGGCACCAAGAAGGCATGCTATGGCAACGTCACGGCCGCTCATAAGCTTTCCGTCTGTTTCGATTACGACACGGTTTCTGAGATCATTCTGGATCAATGTCTGGTGAGCTTCCGCAAGTCCAAGTTCCCATGGAAGGCCTGCATTGTGTATGGAAGATATTGGAGCAGCACCTGTTCCGCCGTCATGTCCTGAAATCAATATGACCTGGGCACCCGCTTTTGCAACGCCTGCAGCAATCGTTCCGACTCCCGCTTCGCTTACAAGCTTGACGCTGATTCTTGCACTGCGGTTTGCATTTTTCAAATCGTAAATGAGCTGTGCCAAATCTTCTATAGAATAGATGTCATGATGCGGCGGCGGAGAAATCAATGCGACACCCGGAGTTGCATAGCGTGTCTTTGCAATCCACGGATAGACTTTTCCGCCCGGAAGATGTCCGCCTTCACCCGGTTTTGCTCCCTGCGCCATTTTTATCTGAATCTCACGTGCAGAAAGAAGATATTCTTCGGTGACTCCGAAACGTCCTGATGCAACCTGCTTGATCGCTGAATTGAATTTAGTTCCGAGCCTCTCTGGTTTTTCACCGCCTTCACCGGAGTTTGATTTTCCATGCAGATTGTTCATCGCCTCTGCCATGCATTTGTGGGCTTCTTCAGAAATTGAACCGTAGCTCATGGCACCTGTCTTGAAACGCTGGACGATCCGATCTACGCTTTCGACTTCATCAACAGGGATTTCTTTTGCCTTGTCAAAATCAAAGCCGATCATTGCGCGGAGCGTGTGCGGATGCTCGTCTGAGTCAACGAGTGCCGTATATTCCTTGAAACGTGCATAATCTCCGTTGCGGGTTGCTTCCTGAAGTGCAACGATTGTCTCAGGATTGTACAAGTGGTCTTCTGCATTCGGACCGCGCCTCATTTTGTGATAGCCGACTGAATCAAGATGGGTGTTCACTGAAAGACCGTTCGGATTCCATGCCTGGTTGTGATGGTAGATTATGTCCTCTTCGATTTCCTTAAGCCCGATTCCACCTACGCGGCTCACTGTGTTCGTAAAATATTTTTCTATTACGTCCTGTGAGATTCCGACGGCTTCAAAAATCTGCGCTGACTGATATGACTGGACCGCACTGATTCCCATTTTTGCGGCAATCTTTACTATGCCGTTGATTACGCCCTTGTTGTAGTCATCGATTGCAGTGTGATAGTCTTTGTCCAAAAGCTTCTGGTCTATCGTTTCTGATATGGCTTCATGAGCAAGATATGGGTTTATTGCGCGCGCTCCATAGCCAAGGCACATTGCAGCCTGATGTACGTTGCGGACTTCTGCCGTTTCAAGAATCATGGAAACTTTCGTGCGTTTTTTCGTGCGGACAAGATACTGCTCAACTGCGGATACTGCAAGCAATGAAGGGATGGCAGCATGCGTTTCATCCACGCCGCGGTCGGAAAGGACGATGATGTTGTATCCTTCGCCGTATGCGGAATCGATCTGCGCAAAAAGATTTTCGAGCGCCTTTTCAAGAACCGATTCTTTCGGGGGCGTTGCGGGGGTGTCCCCCGCAGAGAGGGTAGCGGCCGACGGAGTGGACGCGCAGGGGGAGACTTCCCCCTCATCATTTTCCAGCTTGAGTTTTCCGTTTTCAATTTTGAGAAGGAGCGAAAGCGTTTTTGTGCGGAGTCCCGGCTGGTTAAGCGCCTTGATTTTTATCATGTCAACGCCGGTAAGAATCGGGTTGTTTATTTCAAGGACATGGCAGTTTTTTCCTTTTGTGTTGAGTATGTCACCGTCAGTACCAACATAAACGGTCGTGTCAGTGACGATTTTTTCGCGGAGTGAATCGATCGGAGGATTCGTGACCTGAGCAAAGAGCTGCTTGAAATATTCAAAAAGGCTCGGGTGCTTGTCGCTCATACATGCAAGCGGAGTGTCGACTCCCATTGAACCGATCGGCTCAACACCTGTGCGTGCCATGGGAAGAACCATTTCATTCACGTCTTCGTAGTTCCATCCGAATGCGCGGTAAAGTCTGTTGCGCTCTTCCAATGTGGAAACCGGGATTTTTTTGTTCGGGATTTTGAGGCTTGAAAGAGGAACGATATTCTGGCTGAGCCATTCGCCGTAAGGATGTTCACCGGCAAATGCATTTTTGATTTCTTTATCTGATATGAGCCTTTTCTGCACTGTGTCTACAAGAAGCATGCGTCCCGGCATGAGGCGGCTTTTTTCCACAATCTGATTTTCCGGGATATCAAGCACGCCGACTTCACTTGAAAGGATGAGCATGTTGTCTTTTGTGATGTAATAGCGGCTTGGTCTGAGTCCGTTGCGGTCAAGGGTTGCTCCAAGAACGTCTCCGTCGCTGAACAAGATTGCTGCAGGTCCGTCCCAAGGTTCCATCATGGTCGCCCAATAATGGTAGAAATCGCGCTTTTGTTCTGTAAGCGAGTCATCGTGTTTCCAAGGCTCCGGGATACATACCATGACTGCAAGAGGCAGAGGGAGTCCGTTCATCACAAAATATTCGAGGGTGTTGTCGAGCATTGCAGAGTCGCTTCCGCTTGTATCTACTTCACCGTTACGTGCTATCATGCGGTCAACGTTTCCGCGGATCGTATTGATTTCGCCGTTGTGTGCGATGAATCTGTTCGGGTGTGCGCGCTGCCAGCTTGGGTTTGTGTTCGTTGAAAAACGTGAGTGGACGATTCCGAGCGAAGATTCATAATCCTGTGACTGGAGGTCGGAATAAAAAGTGCGAAGCTCATGGACGAGGAACATTCCTTTGTAGACTATTGTGCGTGATGAAAGTGAGCAGACGTATGTTTTTCCTGATTCTTTTTCAAATGCAAGTCGTGCGGCATACAGGCGTTTGTCGAATTCAAGTCCTTTTTCACATTTTTCAGGACGGGAAATGAATCCCTGCCAGATTGACGGCATACAGTCGCGGGCTTTTTTACCGAGGACATCC
>JAFPKH010000405.1:0-2637 GCA_017424825.1 Treponema sp.
ACAAGCCGTCCGTTTACAAAATTGGTAAGCTCGAGAGGTTGATTCTGCAATGCCTTGATAAGAAAAGACGGGGTTCCGCTCTCAAACCAATAGGACCCGAAATCTTTTTCGCTGAAACATTTTAAAAGGCAGAACGGATTGTACACACCTTCTGCTTTATGAGAAAAATGGTAGCCGTCGTACATCTTTGCAAGCATTTCTTTTGTTTTTATAACGCTCATGTCCTGTTCTTCTGCAAGTGCGGCTATCTCCGGCTCAAAATATTTTTCCAGTTCCGTTTCGGAAATTCCGCACAAAGAAGAAAACGCTCTGTCCAAACTGATGTCGTTAAGCTGGTTCAGTCCGCTGAAAATATTTATGTGGCTCACCTTGGTAATTCCAGTGATGAAAAGAAAGCGGATGTATTTGTCGCAGTCCTTCAGCGGGCTGTAGAAACTTCTGAGTTCCTGTCTGTTCTGCTCTTCGGAATCTGTATAAAGGGCATCGAGAATCGGCTTGTCGTATTCATCAATCAGAATCACAACCTGCTTGCCGGTCTGCTCGTTAATGGCAAGAATCAGTTTTTTTAGTCTTGGTGCAGGGCGCGGGTCTGTAACTTCGACACTATATTTTTTTTCGTATTCAGAGAGAGTTAAATTAAGCGTTGATTTCAGACTATCCAAATCCGGATAATTATCGCCGCCGAAACTGATTTTAATAACCGGCCATTCAGTCCAGTCTTTTTCTTTTTCAGAAATGTATAGGCCGTCGAACAGTTCTTTCTTTCCAAGGAAAAATGCCTCGAATGTTGAAAGCAAAAGGCTTTTGCCAAAGCGTCGAGGCCTGCTCAAAAAAAAGGGTGTGCTGAGGCGTGCAAGCTCGTAGACGTATTTCGTTTTGTCCACGTAGACGTAGCCGCCCCTTCTGAGTTTTTCAAAATCCTGAATGCCGATCGGCAGAAAGCGTTCTTCCATGGGAACAGTATAAACTGTTTTGGAAAGATGGTCTATATTGGCAGATAGTCAATAATAATTCTGTGGGGTAGTTGGGGATTTTATCCGCATGAAAAATTTTGTTTATCCCGATGGATGTGTTTGATTCATCCGTACGGACATTTTTGTTTGTCCCGATAAACGCATCTATTTTATCCGTATAGAATAGAAGAAAATGCACGATAAATGCGGTGAAAACATTACAAAACCGGGACAAAGTTGAAACAAAATGCGGACAAAAAAAGGAGGCCCGTATGCCAAAAAGATGCGGGTCTCCCATGGTGGAGTTTTCATAACGGATAGTCCTTTCCGCTTTCTGCGGGTCTTAATCGTAAGCAAAACCGCCGTTATTCGGTTCGGCTACCTCACAAATCAGTCGTCGGTTCCTGTGGCCGGCATGTCGTCGCTTATGTATTTTGCGTCCAGCTTCACGTAGTCCGGTTTTTCAAGCTTGAGTTTGAGCATTGAGTCCGGGGTGTACATGACGCGGATTCCTTCGATGTCATTTGCCGTAACCTGTCCCGCCTTTTCGTAGCCCCTGCAGCTCGGTTTGTTTTTCAGTCCCAGCTTGAAGATTCCGAAACTGTCCAGCCTTACCTTGTAGCCCAGAAGCATGTACTTCGGCACCGTGAGGAGAAGGCTCCTGATTACACCTATGACCTCAGTCGGCGTGAGGGTCGTGCTTTGGGAAATGTCCTCCGCAAGCTTGTCAACGCCGATTTCTGCGATATAGGCAGGGGCGGGATAGAACTTCCCCTCTGCCTCCAAATTCTGCGGATTCAACCGCTTTCTGCTTATAAATGGAACTGCCATATGCAATTACCTCCTGTAATTTTTCAAGCCGTTCTGCACTCCCTGTGGCGGGCGGTACAGCCTGGTTCGACGAACGTTCGACTTGCACCGGTTTTGGCTGCAAAACTCAGCTAAAGATTTGTAAAACTTGGCAAAATGTTCGATTATTTCACCTATTTTACTGAGTTAAATATACACCAAACTGATTTTAAAGTCAAATTTTATTCGATTTTTTCGCCTGTTTTTGCAAGTTTTTATTGAAATATGCCGAAAATGACATTATAATTTTGATTTATCCGAGGGGAATCAAGGGAAAAAGCCTATGTTGGTAAAATTCAGCGTTTCAAATTTCTTGTCGTTCAACAAAAAAGAGACATTCGGCATGGAAAGCGGCCGTGCCACAAAAAAGCTTGAGCATCTGCTTGAGGACGGGGATGCGGGGAAAAGCCTCCTGCATTTTTCTGCCATGTACGGAAAAAACGGCGCGGGGAAGTCGAACTTTGTCCGCTCCATTTCCGTTCTGAAAAATTTCGTGGTGGCCGGCACTCTTCCGCAGCGGGCGGGTGAATTGTGGTGCAAGATTGATGATGGGAATCAGTCCTTGCCGACGGAGTTTGAGATTGATTTCATTGCGTCGGGAAAACTTTATGAATACAATCTTTCAATAATACTTGCGACCGGAATCATCACGAAAGAGGAGCTTGTCCGCATCAACGGAAACCGCCGGACGAAACTCTATTACAAAAATACCGAGAGCGGCGGGTATAATTTCCACGGAAGCATCAGGGGACAGAGGAAGGACATTGAGGTTTTGAGCCGCACCTTTGCAATGAGCGGGAACTGTTTTTTGTTCTGCATAAACCACAACACGCAG
>JAFPKH010000048.1:0-9056 GCA_017424825.1 Treponema sp.
AAACCGATGCAAGGAAACTGTTGATTCCGCTTTCAAGATACTCGCTTTCAACCGCAGTTCCGGGAGTAATCACCTCTACTACCTTGCGCTCAGTGAGTCCCTTTCCGTGCGCAATTTCACCGACCTGTTCCGCTATGGCAATCTTTTTACCGAGACGGAGAAGACGCGCTATGTAGACTTTTGAAGCATGGTACGGAATGCCGCACATCTTACGGTCGCCCCGGTGAGTCAAAGTAAGGTTCAGTATCCGGGAGACATTCTCCGCATCCTCGTCAAACATTTCATAAAAATCACCGAGCCTGAAAAAAAGAATGTCATTGGGATATTTCGCCTTTATCCCCATGTACTGCATAAAAAGAGGTGTGTCTTCCGCCATCGTGTAAAAATCCTTGTAAATGAATTGTTGAAAAACAACAATTTAAAACATCGCGTTTTCAAATTTGCTTCTAAAAAAGCTTTTAGAGGAGTTCATTATATCAAAAAAAATGGTTCCTGAAAATACAGGAACCATCGTCAAAAAATGCGGTAAAAAACTAGAGCCTGAGTCCAAGCTCTTTGATGACTGCATTCGTCAGATCGACGGACGGGCTGTACCAGATTATTGCGTTTGCCTGCTGAAGGCTCATGACCATGCTGTATCCACCCTTCTGTGCAACTGTCTGAATCGTTGAGTAGAGCTTCTTGTAGAACGCATCGTTGTTCTGGAGGCTGTTTCTCAGGTTGTCAAGCTCAGTCTGCTTTGTAGAAGTGTATTCAGTCAGATACGAAGTCTTTTCGCTGATCTGCTGTGCAAGCGCCTGAGAATTTGACTTGTCACCCTTGCGGTCATATTCCAGTTTCTTCTGCTTGAGGTTCTGGATTTCCCTCGTCACGTTGTCGATTTCAGTCTGGAATTCCTGCCTTTTTCTTTCATAATTACGGACAGCCGTTGAATTCTTGTAGTAGGCCTGATAGATACGAGCCATGTCAACTACAGCGAATTTCGTAATCTGCTGCTGTGCAAAAACGCGTCCGCATAATCCCGTAAAAGCCAAGGCGAAAACCAAAGCAATCGTTTTAAAACCCTTTTTCATGTTGTGCTCCTTCACATAGGAAAATTATGGAACCACGAAAACTTCCTGTCTCCTGTGGTGACCTTATCTATTTGCAAGATTGAATGACAATACGAAGTCCCAGCTCTTGAGCCAGTCAACCGGGTTACCGATTTTATCCGTGAAGGAAACTCCGCCGTCAGTAATCTTGAATTTGCTTACGAACAAAAGCCTGAGCGGGAACTGCTGTATACAGAAACGAACGCTCGGACCATAGCTGAAATACCAGTCATTCGGATTTCCGAAATCCGTGAACACCTGCGACGGTTCTTTTTTGATCATGGACGCATCGAAGAACGCATCGACCGCGACAATTCCAGGAACCACAGGCCAACGAAGCTCTATGGTATTGTTGAGGACCGCAAGACCACGGCCGCTGTCATAATTGTACAATGACCATCCGCGTCCGCTGAAAAGACCGTCTATATAAAGCTGGTTGCCCTGCTTGATGGAAGTGCCCGGAACAGGGAACTGCATTGAAAGTCCTGAGTAAAGCATAAGAACGAGCTGGAGCCCCCAGTTTTCCGTGAACTGATGATTTACAAGGGTAAAGTATTTTTCCGCCTTGGTATCTGTGCGCAGGTAGAATTCAGATTCTCCCCACTCAGGCGAGAACAAACCTTTCGGAAGAAGTCCGTACCATGTGAGCCTCTGGCTGAAGAACCATCCCGAAGAAGCGTCGTAGCTTATGTTTCTTCCGTCCATTGAGAAAGACACGAACAAAGAATTCCTAGGTTCCCAGTTGTTGGAATAGTCGCTTACGTCTGCATCATAAGGTATGTAGAGAGAAGTATCGTAGATGTTGTTGATGAGGCTTCCTGAAATACCGCCGGTAAGCGTGAGGATCGCAAAGTCAGGAGTCCATCTGCGTCCAAGTGATTCGCTCAGGTTGAACTCATGCTTCTGATACTCCATATAATAGTCACCGTAATCTATGTCGCCGTCAGGAGTCACGAAAAGCCTGCTTGCCGTTTCAGTTGAATGGGAATAGCTCAACGAAAGGTTGTTGCTTATAGGCTGACCGAAAAGCCAGTTTTCCCCGTATCCGAGAGAAAGTGACTGTGTGTCCGTCGAAAGCTTTCCGTTTACAGAAAGAGATTTTCCAAGACCGAGAAAATTCGAATCCTGAACCGTTGCAAAAATAGAAATCGGGAACTGATCTGAATCGGAAACGCCGCTGAACGTGATTCCCAAATCCAAAGTTGTCGTGCTCTGCTCAGTTACATCGATGACCACGTCGATCAGGTTTTCTTCAGAGCCTGGAGTTACTTCAGGATAAATCTGTGAGAAATACTGAGTGTTGTAGAGGTTCCTCAATCCGTTGGAAATCTTTGTGTTTGAAAAGATGTCGCCGCTTTCAATAGGAAGCTCCCTGGCAATGACATAATCCTTGGTTTTTGCGTTTCCCTTGATTATGACGTTCTCTATATGGCTTCTTTCATTTTCCTTGATATGGAAAATATATGAAATGGTCTTTGCACTTGAATCCTTTATAGGAGTTGCAGAAAACTGATTGGACGTATAGCCGTTTTCATAATACTTGGTCTGCACGGCCATCGATGTTTCCTGGAATTTGGTTTCATTGTACACAGCACCCGTTTTCTGCCTTACGAGAGCCTGCAATGTGTCGGTTGAGAAAACTTTGTTTCCTTCGAACGTGATTCCGCCGAACGTATATTGCGATCCTTCCTGTATGTTGAACCTGATCGTAAGCTCGCGGCGTTTTTTCTCTTCATTATAAACGGATTCTTCTATTGCATAGTTCAGCACCTTGGCATCAACATAACCGCGGTCGTTGTAGTAAGATACTATGGTCTTGGAATCCTGCTCAAGCTGGGTTTCCTTGAAAGAACCCTTGTTGAAAAGCCCTGCTTCCTTAAGGGAGATTTTTCCTTTGAGGGTATTGGCGTTTACGGAAGTATTGCCGGTGAAGAGTATGGACTTGACTACGGTCTGCTGGCCTTCGTCAATGGTGAAAGTCACCGTATATCCGTCTTCATCTTCCTGTGCTGACGAAACGACCTTTATGTCCGTATAACCTTTTTCTATATATAAGTCACGGATTGCCCTTTCGTCCATGTAACGCTTGCTTTCGTTGTACACGCTCTTTTCCGAACTTGAAATTGCATCGTCAAGCTCCGAGCGGCGTACCTGATGATATCCGACATACTTGATCCTTGTGATTATCGGGTATTCTTTTACGACAAGAACGACCGATATCGAACGGCATGTCGTGTATGAACCGTCATAAGGGGTGACGCGTATATCTTCGATGTCCTCGAAATAATTCAGGGCATAGGTTCTGTTGAGTATGTCCTCAAAAACATCGTCGCTGAATTTTTTTCCTGCGAAACTGGCGGTGATTCCTTCAATGTCATCTTTCTTGACGCTCTTCAATCCTTCGAAAGAAACCGAGCGGATCGTCTTGTCATAATACCAGCCGTCCGGGGCTTCTGACTGTGCAAATACAGGAACAGCACTCATCGCTGCAATTACGAATGTAATCAGAAAGGCTATGGTCCTATGTTGAATACGCATAAAAATCCTCTTTATAATATTCATTTTTAAAATTGCCACCGCCATGACAATGTAAGCGACGTTGACGAAACCACGGAATTTTCTATGGCCCCGAAATCAGGCGCAAACTGCCAGCGGATGTTTCCGAACGGAGCAAGCATCTCGAATCCTACTTCAGGACGGAATACAAGCCCTCCTCCGGAATTTATGTTATCCCTCATGGAATTTTCATCAAATGACCACTGCATAAGAGCGTCTACATAGATGTCTTTTCCAAGGTATTTGCCTATATAAACAGTCGTATTGTCAAAAAAGTTACCGATTCCGGCAAATTCTTTGCCTTCCGTACTTGCAATCGTCTGGTTTATGACATTCTGCAGGACGGTCGTACGAAGTGAAAATATATCAAAATTGAGCAAATCACGCAATGCATTCTCGAATTTTCTTGTGAGCACTGTCTGGGCTACCAAATCACCGGCTGCAATGACTATGTCCTTCGCCGATGAAGAATCTCCGGTGGCAATCTGACCGAGGAGGCTCATGATCTCGCTTTCTGACTTGACCGGATTGGCCGTAAGCACTGGGTCGAATTCGGACGCTTTCTGGTTCACGGCTTCAAGCGTTATGGTCACGTTCTTTCCGTTCTGGTCGCGTTCCCTTGTCTGTGCGCGTACCGTTAGCTCAGGGTCGAATTTAGTCTGGTTTTCGTTCAGATAGACCTTTCCTTCAGTCAGATAGAAGTTGCGGCTTAAATAGAAGACTTCTCCACCCCTCAGGGCAACCTCGCCTTTTACGCTCCAAAGAGAATTCAGCGTGTCCATAGTGAAATGCAGGGATGAGTCAGGTGCAAGCATACCGCGCAGTATAGGATTGACCACAAAACTGACTTTCGGGCCTATGAGCAGGTTCAGGTCAACTGAAATCGGGAACTGGGTGCCTGTATTTTTCTCCTGCTCCTTTTTCGCCTTGTTTTCCTTTTCCTTGTCTTTGTTCTTGTTGCCGCCGGTAAGATCGGAAAGGCTGTCTATTACGGTCGCCTCGGTATTGTGCAGGGAAACGTTACCCTTCAGGTCAACGCCGTCGGTGTTGTAGATAAGGCTCAGTTCAGCCCCGGCCTCTCCTTTCAGCCTCAGGAAAGGAATGTCTATGTCGAAAGGAATCCTTCCGTTCTCTCCGGTGGACATATTCAGAGTGACGTCGCTCGGAACCCATCGGTCAAGCTTTATCCCTGCATCCACGGCCACGTTGTTCGTCCTGATTATGAGGTTGGTCTTCGGAACGCTTATCTCATTTCCGCTGAAATTGAACGTAATGCTCTTTCCGGTTATGTGCTCCGGGATATAGCTCGGGAGGTTCGCGTCAAGCCCCTCAAGCACAAGCTTTCCGTTGAACACAGGGTCGCTGAAAAGCCCGCCGAGATCTATGTCGCCGCTTATCACTCCGCTGTAGAGGCTGAACTTGTCCGAATTGAACATGAAGGCAAAACGTGAGAAATCAAGATACAGGTTCTTGAAATGGAAATCCATGTTCGAGCCGTCAATCTGCCCGTTGAAATTGAAGTGAAGGGGCTTCGTTTCATCCACGTAGAATTCCATCTCCCCCGTGTCATAGACGTATCCGCTGAGGCCAAGGTAATCATCGGAAGTGACGATCGTAAGCCCAGGAGACCTCTGGAGCATGAAGTGCAGCGGTATGTCCATCTTTAGAAGCTCACCGGTGACCGGATCTGCATCAAGGTAGAGGGTTATGTCCTCGGGGATTTTGAAGAGGTCGGCATAGTATGTGTCGGATCCCATGACAGCCTTTTCCTTCTCTCCCTCGAACGAAAGGTCAAGCGGAATCTTTATGTCGGATCCGGCGACGCTAACCGTTATGTCGGACTTAAGCTCGCCTGTGAAAGTCTCAAGGTCAGCGAATCCGGTTATATTGTCAAGCTTTATAGGAAGCCACTCGGCCTGGAATTCCGGGATGTCTATCCTTCCGTTTTCGAATTTTGCGTTTCCACGGACTTTCAGCGGATTGTCGTTCAGGTTGAGGGAAAGGTCTGCAAGGTCAAACGACACCGAAGGATTTTCAAAAGTTCCGTCGGCATGGATTTTCGCGGTGAAAGTGTTGTCAGGATTCTGCTTGCCCAAAAAGCGCGCCATCGGGAAGGAGTCCACGTCAACGTCCGCAGTGAACACCCAGTCATGGAGAAGAGTGTCAAAGCCGTGCTCCTCCGGGTTTTCAAGCGTCGCGGATATGAATATCTTTTCATTCGATACGTCGTTGTCCATTGAAACGTTGAGGGTGGCAGAAGAGAACACTCCGTCGTCCTCTATGTTCCAGTATGCGTTTCCCCCTCCGGTCAATGAAGACACTGAATCAGAGTAGCCGATCTCCTCTATCTCCACGTTGCCGTTGTCGACCACGCCGCTCAAGGTTATCTTCGAACCAAGGTTTGAGTTGGTCATGTCCTCAACGGTCACGTTCTCCAGATTGAACCTGAAGCCTTCAAGCGGAGAATACGTGAAATTCGACCTTGCGGAAAGATTAAGGAGGAATCCGTATATCGAAAGCGGGAATTCAGAAATCTGGAACACGCCGTGCATCGGGTTGTTGAAGTTCACGTCCAGCTGCAGGCCGTAGTCACCGGACACGCTGAGCCACTGACCGAAGGAATAGACTCCGTCAAGCTTGTACGGAATGTCGTTGAGGCTCAGGTTGGTAGAGAATATGAGCTGGTCGGGCACTATGTCAACGTTTGCGGTGGCGGCAAGCGAAATCTTGTCATAGAGGAGGTCGAACCTGGTGACGTTTATCGTCTCGTTGGATCCGTCCAATGACAAAAGGAGCATCTGCCTTTCCTTCTCGGTGTTTGCGACGACCACGTACGGGCAGTTGAAAGTGAACGTCTTGAAATCAAATGACAGGTACATTTCTCCCGACATGATGTAGGGCGAAAGACTTGGCGCTGCGTTCATGAAGGTATCCTTGATCCCGCCTCCCATGAAAAATGCCAGTCCAGAAACCCCGGAATCAAGATAGAGCCTGTCAACCTCAACAGAAGTATGGATGGACATGTTGGAACCGAGCGTGAAAGTACCGTCAAAAGCCACGCTTCCCGGCTGATCGGCCTCCTCATGCGAATAGTCGTTGAAAGAGAGCTTGAAGTTCAATGCGTTGCGTACCGGATGCAGGTCGAACTGAAGTGCGGTGAACTCCCTTCCGTCAAGCGAAACCTTAGGCACGAAGCACGTTATTCCGTTACCGGAAGCGTCAAGGTATGCATCGCCCTTCACTATGCCGCCGTTGGGCATCCTGAAATGATCCACGTGAAGCTCACCGACCGGCATGAAATTCGTAAGGTTCATCGATCCCGTGAATGTCGCGCCTATCATGTCGCCGTATACGCTCAGGGAAGACGCCCGGATTATGTCATTGTTGCCGGCAAGGTTGAAGACAGCCTTTTCATATGACGAGAGTATTCCCGCAGGAACGCCCACGGAGCCTTTTGCCGACCACCTGTATCTCTTTGTCGGGACATTGAACACTATGGAACCGTCAGCAGACACCCTCATGCCCTTGAGCTTGGAGAACATTCCTCCCAAAGCCGGCATCTTGATCAGTGAGAACGGATCCAGGTCATCAGTAGAAAGGCTTGCGCTCAGGTCGCCGGATGCTATGTCATATTCCGCGCCTATCGAATAAGGCATGTTGTGCTTGGTCGTGTGGAGGGCAAAAACATTGTCGCTGTACCGGATGAGGAATTCGCAGTCGTTCAATGAATAGTCGGCCTTGTTGTAGCGTCCCAGGCTTATGGTGGCGGAGCTTCCTGAAATATCCGGGAGAAGCTTTCCGTCTATGCTGAATTTCTCGCCGGCACTCTTTCCGCCGAGAAGTCCCAGGCTTGCAAAAACCTCACCGTCAAGGCTCACGTCCATGGCACGGCCGTCTTTCTGCCGGTTTATGTCCATCATGCGGATCTTTGCCTGCACTCCGTTGCCGCTGTCCTTGTAATTGACGTTCACGTTCTTGAGCTGGACCGCAAAAGGAATCTTGAACACACCGTCCCACACGCTCTGAAGGGTTTCCATGGTGAACGGCTTTTTCTCCTTGTCCTCGTTGCCTGTGAAAGTCCTAAGTATCTTTTCAATGACCCCGGAGTACTTTTCACGGTCGAATTCTATGTCTATGTCGTTCAGCACGAGCTTTGAGAACGCGTTGTCCATGTCAAGCCGGAGCAGCTTCATCAGGTCGAACGCAAAAGACACGTCCCTTATCCTGAGTATCTCGTCACCGCTTTCCTTGTCATACACGGAAACCCCGTTCAGATGGATGCCGGAAAAAATTGAGGGAGAAAGGCTTTCATAAGAGACACCCAGCCCGGTCTTTTCTTCAATTACGGAAAAAACAGCTGACTCAAGGTAATGTATGGCATTGTTCATTGCCCTGTACAGCGGACGCAGAGAAAAAAACGCCGCCAGAAGCAGAAGGAGAAAAATAATTATGCCTATCAAATTCCTCAACCAGTGCTTTTTCATATTCCCACTGAAAAAAAAGACTCCCTCTTTTCATGACGGAAACAGGTTCCGCCGTTTTCTTGAAATTACTCCGGCGTTGTGCGATAATGAAAGCCGTCCGGAATCCATACAAAACAGGACACAACAAAAATCCGAAGTTTTTCAAGATTCCTATGATATCAAATTTCATAAAAAATTAGAAGGTTTTTTCTATGATACTACAAAATTTTATCGTCCTTGAGGGCATAGACGGCGCAGGAACGTCAACCCAGCTCGACATAATCAGAAACACACGGGGAACGCAAAAGTTTCTTTTCACCGCAGAACCGACGCCATCTCCGGTTGGAAAATTCCTAAGGCAGATGCTCAGGGGCGACATCCCTGTATCGAACGAGACCGCTGCATACATATTCGCTGCGGACAGGAACGAGCATGTGAACGGCGCTCTTGTGACGGACGGCGACAGGCATCTGGTGACAGGAATCTCAAAGGCATGTAACGGGGGATACACCGTGGTAAGCGACAGATACCTTTTTTCCAGCCTCGCATACCAGAGCATAACGTGCAGCAAGGAAATCCCGGAGACAGTCAACGGCATGTTCCCGCTCCCAAGGCTGCTGGTCTACTTCGACATAAAGCCTGAGGAATCGCTCAAAAGGATTACGGGCAGGGGCGAAAAGGAAATCTACGAGAACCTTCCGTTCCTTGAAAAGACAGCGGAGCAGTATGAGAGGGTCATAGAAGAATATTCATCCCCGGAAAAATCATGCGGAATGGAAATACTCCGTGTGGACGCATCAAGGACAAAGGAAGAAGTAACGGCCGAAATACTCGGAAAAATCAGGAGCATGGGACTTCTCCAGGAAAACTAAAAAAAAGGCGCAGTATGCCGATAAGACAATAGATATGAACTCGCTCAAAAAGAAACCTGCGGCTTTAGCGCTGC
>JAFPKH010000406.1:0-3326 GCA_017424825.1 Treponema sp.
ACATTGTAGACAAAGGGAATACAGATACATTGAAGAGTCTCCGCCGTTCTCTTGATATGCAGATTGCCATCACATCTGCCGACAATATGCTTTATACAGTCGTATCCACATTCCCACTGCCCAACCTTCAAGCACAGAAAGATATAATAGAGGAGGCCACGCCTTTTTCCAAAAAGAAAGTTCGCAGCGAATTCACAGACGGAAATAAGGACAGACTCAACGGCTATGTTGCTTCCCGCAAGGCTTTTCTTAAAGGCCTGTCTTTCTTTGCGCCGGTAAAGGATACCATTCCTTTCGGATTCAATGATGAATTGCTGGGGGGAAGGATCAAACTACCGGAAACATGGGCATATGCGCAGGTTAATGATGATACAATCGACTTAAATATTCCGGTTAAAATTACACTGGCCATGCCCTGGAGCGGGGTATCCGAATTTTTGGCTCCTCAGGAAAAAACAGATACTGAAACGGGCAAAGACGACACCGAAAACGCGCCAGATAAAAAAGTGACCGATGCCGCACAAGACAGAGAAAATATTGAAAATATACCGGCTACAGCATGCGCACGCAAATCACTAAACAAAGAAGACATCTCAAAAATAAATTTTCAGAAAATTTCAGAAACAGTTTTTTTTGCTTCCTCCAAAACCAAGGATAAAAATACGTTTTCTGAACTTTTCAACAACCCGTTCCTGACAAATCTGCTCATTGATAAATTTATCAATGAAGGCTTGAATCATCCGTCCGTAAAAGAATATGTCGATTTTAAAAAAATTAATACAAAATCAAACTTCAGCAATAATTACGGAACAATAGAATTATCCGGCAACGGTTCTGTAAAAGACAATTTTAAGTTTAATCTTAACGCAAACGCAATGGTTACACCGCAAACATTCGGATTAACAGCTTACATTTCCAGAGATGAGAAAAAAATGGACCCGGAACTGGAAAAGATTTTTGGAAGTATTAAATTGAGAAGGTAATACAGTTTTTAAATAAAAAACCGGCCAATAATTTGAGCCGGTTTTTTATTTTGAAAAACGACCTCATAAAATGCCCGTAGAACGATTTTTAAGGAAGGGCACGATAAATGAGTCGCGTAAAAAGAAAGACGGGCTTAAAACGCAAATAGGAGCGTTATAGAGGATAAGGGCATATTTCGAGATCCAAACGGGTTTAAGCAGCGTGAAAAGCAGTAAGTGAACGCGGATTGTTTGCGAAATAATCATCCTAAATCCATTGGTTTGGAAAAATTGTAAGAAAACGGTTACAAAAACGCTGTTTTTTCTCTTCTGATTTTACATAATATATATTATCGGACGTAAAATAATAATGTGGAATTATGTGGTATTTTTGTATGGTTTGTTATTTTTTTACCTGTTTTTAAAAAAGCAAACGCTAATGAACAAACGTTTGACATCTCCCCTATGTTTTGATATAATGGATATAAATAAATCATCTCACATTGTTTCAATACAATATAATGTTTTTATTTTTGTTTAGGAGGTTTCTTCTATGGCAAGGCACAAAAGTTTAATCCCTAAAGATTTTGACGGTAATTATACAGAGGATATGTTGACCGAACGTCAGAAACAGGTTTTAGATTTTATCCGCAGTTATGCCCAGAGCAAGGGTTATCCTCCGTCTGTCCGTGAGATCTGCAAGGCTGTTGGGTTGTCTTCAACTGCCAGCGTCCACAATCATTTACATAAGCTGCAATGTATGCATTTTATCCAACGCGATTCAGCCAAACCCAGGGCTTTGGAGCTTACCCAGGAAGCCTCCTGGCGCAATAAAACAGTTGTTCCTGTTCCGCTGGTCGGCAATGTTACCGCAGGCGTTCCCATACTCGCTGTAGAAAATATTGAGGAAACATACCCTATCCCTTTGGATTTGATTGGCACGGAAGATGATGTTTTTATGCTGTCTGTCAAAGGAGACAGTATGATTAATGCCGGTATTCTGGATCATGATTACATCGTTGTGCGCAAACAAAATTTTGCAAACAACGGTGATATTGTTGTCGCTTTAATCGATAACGAAGAAACTACAGTTAAACGTTATTTTAAAGATTTACGTTCTATCCGGCTGCAGCCTGAAAACGATGCATACAGCCCAATAATCGGAAATGACAATATCCAGGTTATGGGTAAGGTAATTGCCGTTTTCCGCATGCTGTAACCCCGCATCATTATGACGTCTTTCTTTTTATGTAACATTGTTTTCGTGTCTTTTTGACGTCATTTCTTATTTTTAAGGCTAAAAATAAAACTACAGGATTTTGCTATTTTCAAATCCTGTAGTTTTTTATTTTTCAGTATAGGCAGGCTTTTCAGGTATTATTCATAAGATTCTTTTGATTTTATGATAGCTTCGCAGGTTTTTAATAACTCTTTATCTTTTTCCCCTTCCATGATTATATTGCCCTTTGCCTTACGTTTTTCACATGCAGGCCCTATCAGTCTGGCGGCTGCATTTATCGCCAGTTGCCCGTGTTCGAATGTAAGACCTCCCTGCATAAATGCATTGTACGGTTCCCTCATCGGTCCGTCAGCACTTAATTCGATGGACGCGCCCTGAACAAACGTTCCTGCAGCCATTATGATTTTATCCTGGTATCCGGGTATATAACTGGGAACCGGTGTTACATGGGCGTCAACCGGTGAATTGAGTTGTACTGCCACACAGAAGTTTTCAAGATTTTTAGCATTCTTTAATGTAATCGACTGGATAATGTCATGACGTATCTCTGTGTGCAGCGGCTTCACTATATAGCCGAGCTTTTTAAAAACCGCCGCGGCATAAACAGCCGTCAACACAGCCTGCATCACCACATGTGGCGCCATAAACAAACCCTGATAAAATTCCCGGGCCGTATCACCTAACGTTGCCCCCATCTCTCCGGCGAGACCGGGAACCGTAAGACGGCAGGCCGCATTATAAACCAGTTCTTTCCTTCCGACAATATAACCGCCGGTCGGAGCGAGTCCTCCGCCCACATTTTTAATCAGGGAACCGGCCATCAGGTCAGCGCCGAAATCCGTCGGTTCTTTTGCTTCCGTGAATTCGCCATAGCAATTATCTACAAAACATATAATATCCTTACGGATTTTATGAACTTCTTCAATCAGCCGGCCGATTGAAGCAACATCTAACGTGCCCCTGTCATCACTGTACCCGCAGGACCGCTGTATATGCACCATCCAAGTCTTTTCGGTAATAGCGCGGCACACAGCATTGATGTCCACATAATTGCCTTTCATAGGAATTTCTTTATAGATGACTCCTATGTCTGTCAGCGATCCCGGTACCTTCACAGGATGGCC
>JAFPKH010000049.1:0-2613 GCA_017424825.1 Treponema sp.
ATAGAAATATGCAAGGATTAAAACCAATAGAAATCCATTGTCCGCACGATTTTCTTTTTTGTGTTGAAATCATAAAAACGGTTCGGATTATTATCCATATATTCAGAACCATAAATCTCCGGGGATTTTACTCCGCCGCCGCTGATGTCTATGTACAGGTCGCTTGTGCCGTCATCAGTCAAAAAGAAATTTATATATGAACCTGCGGTTTTATAATAGAAAGCAACTTTCACTTTATGACCTCCGGCACCTTTGTATGCACCGCCCTTATATTCTATCCGAAGGCTTGAATCTTCATCCTCAAAAAAATCAAAGCCGTATCGCTCGTCTCCGATTTTATATCCCCCGAATTTTGAAAGCTTGATGATTGCCTCTACCGCAGATGAAAGCTTTTTCCCGTCTTCTTTATTTGAAATCAGATTTTTTGCCTTGTCGAATTTCTTTTTCAATTCATTGCAGCTTGCGTTTGTTTTTGAAGGCATTATTTCCGAACAGTCTAAAACTTTTTCTGAAACGAACGAA
Organism: Treponema sp.; assembly: GCA_017424825.1. Taxonomy (GTDB): domain Bacteria; phylum Spirochaetota; class Spirochaetia; order Treponematales; family Treponemataceae; genus Treponema_D. Next base: position 523 of record JAFPKH010000049.1, read on the forward strand.
TACCATTTATATCCTTCGCTTGTCATCAACAGTATTCCGTTGTTGTACAGCTCTTCAATGGTACCCCACTTGTAATGCGAAACGGTTATCTGCAACGGAACGTCCATATTTTTTTGCTCCTGTTCTTCAATTTCCGCCGCAGTCTTGGAATCAAGGACAGCTATTTTTGCTGCATGAACAGGCTTATCATAAACTTCACCGACAGTCAAGGAAGCCAGCAGATTGCCGTCCTCATAAACCGAAAACAACGCCGTTCTTTCAGTGTAATCAGATTGAATAAGTCCGTCAGCACCGCCATCATCAAGAATACAATAATAACCGTCGTCGGAAACAAGCGCATAGCGTGTCCATCTTGGAATCTGCCATTTTAGTTCCGCACTGTCAGAACCATGGATTTCATAACAAGATGTCGTATGTTCTTCAGCATTGCATGACAGGAAAAATTTTCCGTTCTTTGAATAAACGGTATAATCATCAGGATCCAAAAGCGGTTCATCGGCCGCAAGCGGAATCAACAGCGCCAATAAAAAAAATCCGGTTAAAAAAAGCTTTTTCATTTTCTGCTCCCCCGCGCAACCATTTTTAATCTACAGTTTTTCTGCAAGACATTCAATGTGCCTGTCATCGGTACCGCAGCATCCTCCCCAAATTTTAATCGGGACAATTTCGGAAAGACGAATCATGTCATCTGCAAAATCTTTTGGAGAAGATGTTTTTAAATCAACCGAACCATCAAGCTCCGCATAAGAAAGCGGCGATGTGTTTGCCTGGATTCCGCGGAATCTTTTTTGCACGGCTGCATTTTGATTGAACGGTTGCGACAGTGCCTCAAAAAGAATTTTCGGATGCACGCAATTTGTCATATAGCAGAGAGGTTTGTTCCGGGTGTTTTCATCGATATAAGCGATTGCATCAGAAATTTTCGTTCCGTCAATCAGCTTTCCGTTTTTTTGAATCGTAAAACTGATTATATATGGAAGATTTGTTTCATCCGCAGCTTCCGCAAGTCCAGCAGCTTCAAAAAGAGACGGCATGATTCCTGCGTACAGAAAATCAACGCCCGCATCAAGAAAATGTCCGCACGTCCATTTGTGAAAATCATAGGCCTCTTTTTCAGGCAAAGCACCCTCGGCAGTGTAGGCATCTCCCTTGCAGCCCATCAGTCCGCCGACAAACATTTTTGCCCCGGATTTTTTTTGAATCTCACGAAGAAAATCAACGTTGTCCGAAATTATTTTTTCAGAAAAATCAGAAGACTCAATTCTTTCACGGTTCGCACGCCTGGTCGGAGTCGTTGCAACAAGCGGAAGATTAAATCTTTTTGCAATATCGATGTAGCCGCCCCACAACTCGGAAAGCGCATTTCTTCCTGTCTGACTGTAAACAAGGGAAGCCATCGCAACATTGTCATCAAAAGAAATGTGATATTCCCTTTTCAGACGTTCGCCCAACGCACCTTCCATCAAAATGTTTTCGTGCTGATTGAAACATTCAACAAAAGTCATTTTATTTTTCCACCGAAAATTTTATCAGCTGTTTTTCCGCATCAACCACAGCAGGAACTCCGAAAGGAATTATGCACCTTGGCGTTGCGTGTCCGATATTTACATTAAAAAGAACAGGCAGATTTGGATTGTCGATTACTTCAACCAAAAGTTTTTTATAATCGGCGGCATGGATTTCGTCCATCGGTTTTCCGACAAGCACTCCCGACACGACATCGAACAGTCCGTACTTTTTTAATTCGCCGAGCATTTTTTTGTATTTGTCCGGCGTTGGCTTTTCTTCGCTCGATTCAAGAAGAAGGATTCTTCCCCTCCAATCTTCAAGCGGCGGAAACAAATTGTATTCGGAGCAAAGACTTACGCTGTCATCGTATCGCTCGTTGTTGAAAATGTCATACATGGAATCGATGCATCCGCCTAAAATTTTTCCAGAAAAAACCGGGCTTCCCTGCAAAAGTTCAAAACCCTTGTTATCGTGCATGACTCTTGGAACGCCAATCTGGTCTTCATCAAAATTGGTTCTTTCTTCATACCAGACATCGCTCGGGCGGATTTCTTTTATTGTTCCCGTTGAAATAAGTTCCTC
>JAFPKH010000407.1:0-4230 GCA_017424825.1 Treponema sp.
CCGACGCACAAAAGGATTTGCTCTTCCTCGCTTTTCGTCTTGTTGTATTCGTGCAGAATCTCGTGGATTTTCTTGCAGCACAAAAGTGCCTTGTCGGGACGCTTGAACAAAACAAGCAGACTGTCGCCCTCGCTCTTGATTAAAAATCCGTCAAAATCTTCGATAATCGGAAGAATCAGCCGTTCGGATTCAAAAATAATCTGCATGAAATGGATGATTCCGAACTTCTCCGTTCCCCTGGAAAATCCGCTGAGGTCGGTAAACATTACGCACCATTTTTCACCGAAAGAATCCCAGATGCGCCTGTCGATTTTTTCTTTGTCCGCTCCAGATTCAAGGCGGGCAGTCATAAGGCTTTCAAGACGTTTTTGCGGGGTGGAAGTGTGCTGATTTATGGGCATTTTTTTGTCTCCTTTTTTAAAAGTATATCATAATTTCCAAAAAGCGCAATTATATCTTACGTCTCCCTGTTTTACGGCAATTTCAAAATCGACTCATTTCAATTGAAAAACATTGCAAAAATAATGTATAATATTGAAGGAAGATTAAAAAGATAATCGCGGTGAATCATAAAAATGGAGCCGGATTGATTTTTGTTCGGGAGGACCTTGGCGGCAGAATGACTTACTCAATCATAAGCGTGCTGGCATTGATTCTTAATATCATAATGAACCGTGAGGTTTTCAGGCATTTCAGGCTCCGTTCAAAAGGACATGACTACGAACGCCGGGCAGAAATCCGCTACAGCCATTTTCTTATGGCATCGAACCTTTATTTCATTACGGACATAGCCTGGGGACTTTTGTATGAACATCACGACATGCAAAGTCTTTTCCCATTTCTATATTTAGACTGCATCCTGTATTTCATGTTCATGTTCCTGACCATGCTTACGTGGATACGTTATGTAGTCGCCTATCTGGACAAAAAGGGTCGGCGCAGCAAAATCCAGCTTTGCGTAATGTGGGTTATGTTCACGCTCGGCCTTATATATCTGACGGTCAACTTTTTTCATCCATTCATTTTTTCTTTTAACGCAGAACATGAATACATAACGGAACCCGGAAGGCACATAGCGTTTGCCCTGCAGATTGCAGTTTATACGGTGACTACTATAAGCATGCTTTTTATTGCGCACAAATCAAGCGGCAGTGAAAAAGTCCGGTATCTGGCAGTCGGATTTACGGGTCTGGTCATGGGCCTGTTTCTGGAACTCCAGATAATCGATACAAACTATCCTTTGTATGCCATCGGACTCATGATCGGAATCTGTGTAATCAACTCCTTTGTTGAGGAAAGGGAAAAAGGGGAGCGGAAGATATACGACAGCATCGCGACAAGTCTTGCGGAAGATTACGAGGCGATGTATTACGTCGATATAGAGACCGGTGAATTTCGGGAATTTTCAAAAAGCAAGGAATATGAGTCACTGAACGTTCCTGTCGGCGGCCGTGATTTTTTTGCAGAGACCCGGATGAACATTGAAAAATACATTCACCCAGATGACAGGGAATTTGCAAAGAGCATACATCTCAAAGAGACAATCCTGAAAAATCTGGAAGATAAAAAATCATATTCCTATAAATACCGCCTGATGATTGACGGACATCCGAGATACTTTCAGTTTGTAGTGAAGCGTGCAAATGATGAAAGGCATTTTATTCTGAGCGAAAAGGATATTGATGATGAAATCACTGCCGAAAACATGCGGCTTGAAAATCAGAAACAGCATGTCACGTTCAGTCAGATTGCAGAATTTCTTGCGGTCAATTACGACGTGATATATTATGTCGATGCGGTAGATTCAAGTTACATCAGCTACGAATGCAGGAACATCTACGGCAAGCTGGACATGCAGAAATCGGGCGATGATTTTTTTGCGGAATCAGTGAGCGACATTTCAAACATCGTTTATATGGGCGATCGTGATCTTGTGCTTGATTTTCTCAACAGGGATCATATAATCACAGCCCTTGAAAATCAGAAAAGCTGCAGCATCGATTACAGGATTCTGGCATTCCAAAAAACGCATTACGTCAGGATAACCGTCCGCAAAACTGGCAACGGCTCCCATTACATAATCGGAATCGAAAACATTGATGATGAAGTCAAAAGGGAAAAGCAGCGTCTTAAAGAATTGAATGCGGAAAAGGAACTTGCAAGGCGCGACGAACTGACGGGAGTAAAAAACAAGACCGCATACACCGAGCTGGAAAAATCAGTCCAGGCAAACATCGACAACGGGATGGACTATCTTTCTTTCGGACTTGTCGTGTGCGATGCCAACAACCTGAAGATGATAAACGATACGGAAGGACATGCGGCTGGTGATGATTACATCAAAAAAGCATGTGCGATGCTTTGCGAAATCTTTGACCACAGTCCGGTGTTCAGAGTCGGAGGCGATGAGTTCGTCGTATTTTTGAGAGGCGACGATTTTTCAAACAGAAATGAACTTATGAAAAAACTGCGCGATCAGATTCTGGAAAACCAACATTCAGGCTCCGGACCTGTCATGGCTTCAGGAATGGCAGAATATGTTCCCAAAACAGACAGCCTTGTATCCGAGATATTTGACCGCGCGGACAAGGAAATGTATAAAAACAAGCACGAGCTTAAAAGCATGGGGAGAAAACCATACGAAGACAAAAACAATGATGAAACATGCTGATTCAAAACCCATTCCATCATTTGCCGCGTGATTTTTTCCCCATCGCCTTTATTTCGTCTTTCCAATTCTGAACGAACCATTCCGGCGAAACAGGCCTTGCATTTCTTCCCTGCGAAAGAACCCACTCAAGGATTTTCAGGCTCTGCGTTGAGTCAAAGGAAATCCGAGTGCGGTTTTCATCGTCAAAGTCAGAAATCTTTTGATTGTCAGCCCAGACGCAATCCTTTACAAACTGACGCGACTCATCAAAAAAATCAATTGTGAATTTCTCTTTGTCATCAGTCATAAATGCACCGAATTTTCCACCTCCGCATCTTGATGAAAAATCAAAATCTTCAGGAAGCTCAAAATGTTCTTCAGTCACCGTCAATTTTTTAATTCTGTTCAGGGCAAACAGTCTCTCGTCATCACGCTCCTCGGAAAAACCGAACACAAAGCACACGCCGTCATCAAGCAGAATCTGATACGGATGGACGCGCCGGTGAGATGATTCAGGATTCCATCTTCCGTTGTAATCAAATTCAATCACAAAATTTTCCTGCATGGCCTTAACGATTTCACTCCAGATTTTTTCATCGATTATGATTTTCGGAGTCGGAGGAAGAGCTATCCTGTTCAGGAAATTTGAATTTCCAATGTTTCTTGAATCCGTCAAAAAGTCAATCAGTTTTTTTGCATTATCATAGACTGGAGTTCCCTCGTAACTGGAAAGAAGCATCTTGGCACAAAAAAGAGTCTGCAAATCCTCCGGTGAAAAACTGTTCAACGGCATGTCGAAATCTTCCGAATAATAATAGCCGCGTTTTTTTGCATCATATTCAATCGGCGCATTGAATCTGTTTTTAAGAAAATCAACGTCACGATTTATGGTCGGTATACTGACTTCAAGTCTTTTTGCAAGCTCCCCGACATTCGGATATTTTCCGGATTTTATCTCTGCATGTATCTTAACGATCCTTTCAAGAATCGGATAATTGACGTTTGAATGTGCCAGTGCCTTAGGACTCATAATCTCCTCCATGATAAATAGATTTTTGCCGGACACTCAAAAATATATGCCCTAACAAATCATCTTATTATACAACGTTACAACTACTCTATCAAGCATGATAGACCAAAATCTTAAAAAAATTCCCATTCAGAATCATCAAAATCACAATAATGAATGTCCTGCTCAAAAACCGTCTTTTCTTTTGGCAGATTAAAAAATACAGCGACCTTCCGCAAATCCTTCCTTGTAATATTGTTCCCATGATAAACAAAAAATTGACCGGAATCTGAATGATAGACAACCCTGCCCCGTGGAATGGAAAAATACTCTTCCCTCAAAGATTCATCCAAAACATCAAGTTCCCCTTTTCTTCCAAGCTCCTCCCAATAATCCGCATGATCCTTTACACCTGTAACCGCGTCCCCATAATGCAGCCCATCCACAAGACAAACCGCATGAGAAAAAATTATTTCGCCATCATAAAACCAGAATATTCCAAGTTTGGGATCTGCCATGTTTTCTCCTCGTGGGGACAGTATATCACAGGTGATATATCATTTAGTGACAG
>JAFPKH010000408.1:0-3450 GCA_017424825.1 Treponema sp.
ATTTCTTGCAATAAGTTTCGTGATAATGATTTGCGCCTTGGACTCCGAATGTGTGCCGGAAAAGAAGACCGCAGGCAAAATATCCGTTGTGTTTTCAGGAATCTACGCCGTGCTGATTTTTATCGTCTATTTCACGCAGTGCACGACGGTCACGAATGAAAAGCTCGGTCATGAAGCAGAAAGAATCCTTAACTTCAGCTACATGGGGATGATATTCAATCTTGATCTGCTCGGCTACGCAATGATGGCGCTTTCAACTTTTTTCATGGGACTTGCGCTGAACATAAAAACAAAAGCGGACAAAATCCTGAAGCTTCTCCTTTTGATTCACGGAGTATTTTTCATCAGCTGCTTTATCATGCCCATGACCGGGATTTTTTCTAACGGCAACGGCTCCACGTCAATCGGCGGAATTATTGCGCTTGAAATATGGTGCCTCTACTTTCTTCCGATCGGAATCCTTTCGTTCATTCATTTCAAGAAAAACGCATGACTAGAACTTAAGCACTTTGAGCGTTATTTTTGAATCTGCATTTATCTGGATTCTGTGCCTTTTGAAATTTCCGGGGATGCTTTTTCCGTCATAATTGCTCATTGCAATCGGTTCCTTGGGAATTCCGAAAAGTCCTGTGTCAAGATTTCCGTTTCCGTTTGTGTCATGGCAAAGCGAAAAAACATACTCACCGTCGGGAAGCTCTGTTTCAAAAATGACCGTTCCGATTTTTGGCTCTATGCAGAATTCCTTGTATGAAATCTTTTTGTCATAAGATTTTGCAGAATCATAAATGCACAGATAGATTTTTCCTTCAGCTGATTTTACCTGCGTGATTTCAACCGTGACTTTGTTCTGCTTTGCGCTTCCGGCAGAAAAAACAAACAAGGGGCAGAACAGCATTATCATTATGTAAAAAATCTTTTTCATACTATGGTCATCTCCTGCACATACAAAATGATTTAAGATAAATCAATTATAGCATAAATTTAATATAAAGGCATCTCATAAAAACATTTTTCAAAATTCACCGTAGCAAAATATTTTTCCCGGATCAAAAAAGATGTGATATAATTGAAAGATAAACTACAAGTCAAGGAGTCACAGGCATGGAGAATTTCACTTTTTACAGCCCTACAAAATTTGTTTTTGGGAAAGACACGGAAAATCAGGCCGGAAGTCTTGTCAAAGAATTCGGGGGGAGCAAAGTGCTTCTTCACTTCGGAGGAAAGTCAGCCGAAAAATCTGGTCTTCTCGGTCGGGTAAGGGAGTCGCTTGAATCCGCGGGAATTGATTTTGTGGAGCTTGGCGGCGTGCATCCGAATCCGCTGGACGATCTTGTTTACCAGGGCATAGAGCTTTGCAAAAAAAGCGGAGTAGATTTTATCCTTGCGGTCGGAGGCGGTTCGGTCATAGACAGTTCAAAGGCAATTGCGCTTGGTGTATGCTATGACGGTGACTTCTGGGATTTTTATTCCGGTAAAGCAAGCGCAAAATCAGCATTGCCGGTTGCAACCATACTTACCATTGCGGCCGCCGGAAGCGAAGGATCTCCCGACAGCGTAATCACAAAAAAAGACGGAATGGTAAAACGCGGCTATGGAAGCGACATCATACGTCCATGCTTTTCAATTTTGAACCCGGCGCTCACACAGACACTCCCTGCGTACCAGACTGCATGCGGAGCAACCGACATCATGGCGCATGTCTGCGAAAGATATTTTACGAACACAAAAAACGTCGAGACAACCGACCGACTTTGTGAAGCCGAACTTCTGGCGATGATTCACGAAACTCCGAAAGTGATTGCCGATCCGGATGATTACGAGGCGCGTGCAAACATCATGTGGGCAGGAATGGTCGCACACAACAATATTGTCGGCGTAGGACGTGAACAGGACTGGAACAGCCACGGAATTGAGCATGAGCTTTCGGGACTCTACGACTGTGCGCATGGAGCGGGTCTTGCGGTTATAATGCCTGCATGGATGGAATTCGTTTACAAGCACGATGTCATGCGCTTCGCTCAGTGGGCTGAACGTGTCTGGGGCTGCAAGATGGATTATGCCGATCCAGATGCAACTGCACGTGAAGGAATCAGACGCTTCAGGGAATTCCTCCACAACATAGGAATGCCGATTAATTTTTCGGAGCTTGGTGCAAAAGAAGAAGACATCCCGACCCTCGTAAAAAAATTCGGTCTTGCTCCGGGAAAAAACACCGGCGGATTCGTGCATTTGACTTCAGATGACATCGCCGAGATTTACAGGATTGCGGCAAAAACTTCTTGCCATGGTTTTGTTTCAGCTTAGCTATGGCATAATCATTCAATATTGTGATAGAATATAAGTTATATTATTCACACAGAATTTGGAGGCTTATATGACAGCTATACGCAACGTTTTTTTAGTGGTCTTCGCAACCATGATGGTTTTTCCGATGTCGCCGCGCGGCTCAAAAAACAAATCATCAGACAATAATGTACAACAGAATGTTGACCCTAAAGTAAAGGAAGCTTTTGACTGCACGAACGATTTCAGAACAGGATCAGAAGCCTATTACTGGAACCGCGACAACAGAACGAAAACAAATCTTGTCGGAAAGCTCGGCAAACTGACATTGGACGAAGAATTGTGCAAGGCAGCTCAAATCAGGGCAGACGAAATAGTAAAAAAATTCAGCCACACACGCCCGAACGGTGAAAGCTGCTTCTCTGTTTTTGACGACCTTTCAATCGATGCTATGTCACAAGCAGAAAACATTGCCGCCGGATCAAGCACCGGAAAAGGCACGTTCATTCAGTGGAAAGAAGACGATGAAGACTACTCCGGTCAGGGACACCGCCGCAACATGCTTGGAAAAGACTACTCCAGAATAGGAATCGCATATTCATACAGCCCAAAATCAGAGTACAAATACTACTGGGTCATGGTTCTCGCCGACTGAGTTTTTTTGATTTTTTATAAATGGCGTTACCGCCGCATGCGGCGGTCGCTATGTCCGCCCTTCGCTACCGCTCACCACCCTTCCAGGGCGGCAAGGGGCTACCAGCGCTAACGCATCACATAAAATACATCACAACGATTTTTCATATCTCCTCCTTTTCCCCAAGGCAAGATCATAACTTTCATCCAAAAATGATTTTATTTTCTCAAAAGGAACGGAACCGTCAAGCAAAATCGTGAACCAATGCTTTTTGTTCATGTGATATGCAGGAAAGATTGATTTTCCGTCGAGAACCGAATCCAAATCTTCCGGGTCAATCCGTAATCCGATAACTTCTGCTTTGCCATTTTCTTTTATGCCGAGCTTTTCTTTTTTAACAACGCATATCAGGCAATACCATTTTTGATTGTCCTTGCGCCGGTAGACCGCATTGTCGGAAAATTTTTCCCAGAGGAATTCCAGTTCGTCTCCGTATTTTTCGCTTACGTATTTTATGATTTTTTTAGTGACAG
>JAFPKH010000409.1:0-6359 GCA_017424825.1 Treponema sp.
GAGGATGAATAAGCTATAAAATCTGCCTGTAAAATTTCCATATATTTAAAACCAAAAAACCACCGCAAGGACTTTGGTTGACCCTACGGTGGTTTTATTATTTATGGATTGGAACTACTCGGATGCTTCGCTTTCGTTTCTCTTTTTAAGCTCTGCGGAAATCTCCTCAACCTTTTTGTCGGTCAGTATGAACTTGCTCTTGAAGATAATCACGCCGACAAGCAGTACAACGATCGGGATTACGGTCATGACCACGCGGAGTCCGATTTTTGATGATGCCGCGACACCAGCAGCAAAGTCAAACTCGGCATTCAGGGTCATTCCCTCGCCCGCTGTGTTCAGATTGAGGATGGACAGCGCGATTGACGCGACGAAAGTTGAGATACCGGACGCAAGCTTTACGACGAAAGTCTGCATGCTGAAAATGACGCTTTCATCACGGCGGTGGTTCTTGAGGTCGCCATAGTCAACCGTGTTCGCAAGGAAAACCGTGATTATGACATTGTTCACGCCTGCACTCGCCATTACAAGCATACCCGGAATCAGGAACGGAACAACGGCATTTACACCGGCCATTGCCATGATAAGGAGCGCGACATATCCGATTACGCTCATGGAAACGCTCACGTAGAAAATCTTTATGTTGTTGAGCTTGAGCACATTGCGCAGGAACGGATACAAAAGCATCATCGCAAGAATCTGAGAGCCGCCTCCGACCATGTTGAACAGTGAGTATCCCTGGTTCCAGTCAGCTCCTCCAAGGTCATACTTGAAGAAATAGATTACGAGATTGGAAGTTATGTAAAGCGCCACGTTGATTACGACAATCGTGATTACAACGCACATGGCCTGATCGTTCTGTACGAGAGCCTTGAACATCTCCCCGATTTTTGCAGTCTTCATGTCAACCGAAGATTTCTCCTTGATTGCAAAGCACATGATTACCGTGAACACTACGAAAAGAACCGCAACGATCAAAGTGAAGTACTTGAAACCGGTCAGCTCGATCCACTGGGTTCCCGGGTATCTTTCGGCAAGGTCATCTGGAACGTTTCCCGCAAAAGATTTTCCAAGGAGAGGAACGACGATCATCGTCACGATTGAGATAAGTGCAGAACCGACTCCGGCGCAGCTTCGTGCAAGAGTAGTAAGTCCCTCGCGCTCCTTTCCTCCGTTCGTGAAGGCAGGAATCATTGACCAGTAAGGAATGTCCATCATCGTGTATGTGATGCCCCAGACTATGTAGGTGACTGCGGCATAGGCAACGAGACCACCTGCATCAAGGCGTGGAGGTGCAGCGAACATGAGGAAAAGCACGACCGCATTGGTCAGAGTTCCGATAAAAATCCACGGGCGGAATTTTCCCCAGCGTGTCTTTGTCTTTGCAACGATGACACCCATGACAGGATCATTGAAAGCGTCGAATATACGTGCAGCAAGAAGGATCGCTCCCATGGCAGCCGCGCTTACTCCAAGGATGTCCTGAAAATAATAAAGTATGTAGCTTGCCGAAAGCATGTACACCATGTCTTTTCCGACCGCACCAAGTCCATAAGAAGCCTTCTCTTTAAGTCCCAACATTTAGCACCTCCAAACTATTTTAAAGCCGAAAGAATTATTTCAATCAGCAGTGAAATCTGTTTTTCTGACCTTACGATCAGATCCATCTCAAGCATTTCGCCCGAAAGCGAAAGTTTCTGGCACAAACTGAAAAGCGAGTGCATTATCGTAAAATACAGCTCGTCATCGCTTGCATTTTTCAGGGATTCGTTTTTTCCTCCGGCGAAACCTATCGAACCGTCTTCCCGTCCTCTTTTTATTGCGGCAGTGACTATGTTCTTCACCTCGAAGATTCCCATCTCATACCTTTTCAGGCTGGCGGGAGAAACCCTTTCCTTTTTCACGAACGCATCGAAATAATACACGAACCTGAAAAAAGAAGTCTGCGTGATCACGGCCTCGCAAAAAGTTTCCATAAGGGATTTAAGCTGCGTATAGCCGTCCATTTTTCCGAAGTCTTCATATTCAAAGACTTTGTTGAAAATCTCCACTTCCATCTTCCACGCGTAGATGGCAGCCTCTATGACAAGCTCCTCTTTGGTCGTAAAATACCTGTAAAGCGAAGCGACCCCTATCTCCGACTGACGGGCAATTTCATTCATCGTAATCGATTCTATGCCCTGGTCGGCAAAAAGCCCGAAGCTGCATTCGACGATCTCCCTGATTCTGACCGCCCTCTGCTCTTCCTGCTCTTTCTTTCTTTTTTCAGCGGCCAGCATAGGCATAGCGCGTCCCCTTGCCGTCAAGCCCAGTCATTCCTGTCGCAAGCTCAACAGCATGATATGCACCGTTATATATGCCGGCTTTCTTTGCAGAAACAATCGCATGGTTCATGCTTTCAAGCAGATCAGGGAACGAAATCATCTGCCTGATTACGTCGCATGCATAATCAACGTTCGGACATTCAGGAGTTCCGTCACCGATTTCAGCGGCACGGATTGCACCCCATTTTTCATGTCCGCCGACATGCTGTATCATAAGCTTGGGCACAGGATAGAACGCAAGCTCGCTCGGCTTTGTCATGAGAACGTCAGATGCCCTCATGAGCACGTTGGTTGCATACACTGCGGCAAAAATATCTTTGTGGCAGAACACGTGCATTCCTTTTGACACATCTTTTTCGGAAGCAATGTCATCAAGTGCGTCTGAAGCGAATTTTTTGGTTTCGTCCCAGTTGTCAAAATGGAGTGAAGCAAGATTTTCCAGTTCAGGAATCTTTGACTTGAACATATCCCATGTGGAAAAATAATCGCCTATGTTAAGGTAGAGCGCCGCCTTGTTTTCCTTTATGAACGGAACAAGCGTCTTTATCAGGGATGCAAAATAATCGCCCTGTGCGCCTGCTCCACCGATTGAAAGAAGGAACCTTACCGGCTTTCCGTTTCTTATCCTGCCGAGCCTTTTTTCGCAGTCCGCCTCAATGTTCCTGACCATCTCGTCATCTACGTACTGCCCGGTATAGACCAAATCGTTTACGCCCATCGGATTCAAAACCTTGTCACCGTTGAATCCGCGCAAAGTCCTGTATCCCCAGAAAGAGCTTGGTGTCTGGACGGTATGGAGCGCACCCTCGGAAAGATGGAGAGCCATGGGCCAGTTGTCGGGGATCGCATTCACCACATGAGTCATTCCGGCATGTATCGCAGCCTGGGACGGCCATACGTGAGTTGCGATGTAGGGAGTGTCTTTCGGAAGATCGTTGAAAAGTGGAACCATAAGCTCCGCATTTTTCTGGTCTCCGTAGTTGTATGTTATTTTCCTGAATCCTTCGTAATTGAGCGGCTCCCAAACGAGCTTGTTGAACAGCTTTGATTTCTGGGAGATTCTGGAAGCCTTTGAATACATGTCGTTCTGATGCGAAATGATTTTAGTGCAGAGGGTTTCAGGAAATGAATTCAAGTCAAGCCAAAGCGGAGTGTATCCCATTGATCTTGCCGCAGAAGCCATGGCCATCGAAATCCTGTAGTGACCGAATCCCATCCTTATGTTGCCGATTATAATCGGTTTCGGCGGAAGGGTTTCAAGAGGATTGTCAGAAAGCTTGAGCACCTTGACTCCCATTGCAGGGGTCAGAACCGGATTGTCCACGGCTGCAAGATGATATACGGTCTTTGAGTCGTCGCCGTATTTCCTGATGTATTTTTTCTGTGCGGAAGCGGCTTTCCTTATGACCTTTGCTGGAATCACGTTCCCGAAAATTTTGTTGTCCTTTACCATAATCTATTTCTCCATTTCATATAAATAAGACCGGTTCAAAAATTTATTTCCGAACCACCGTCATTCGACTGGGCTTGAAATCCTGTAGAGCGATATCGAATGCTTTTGCGAAGTATACAAGTCACCGGCTATAAAGCAGTTGTCAACCACTGGCACAAGCTCCGTTGATTCTGCATCATATTTTGTACCGGCAATGTAGTTCACCTGATTTATGAACTCATTTTTCTTGAGCGTATAAGGTTTTTCCGAAAGATTTATGATTCCAGAAAGAGTCCCGTCCTTTGAGAACACCTTGTACACTTCCGACGTGAGATTGAGAAGACCGAATTCCTTTCCTTCGATTTCCGCATAGAGCTTCATCACATGTTCCGTAAAATCCGCATCGTCCGCCGAAAAATCAGAAGGATCATCGGAATGCATTATCTGGCTTGCAAACATCTTGTTGACCATGGCGATAAGCTCCTTTTCACCGTCATCAAGCTTGATGTTCGTATAGCGCAGGAAGATTACGTCCGGGTCGTTTATGAAAATAGACTGATCCCAGAAAGCATGTCCGAGCGTGCTCTGCATATTGGGCTTTGCACCAGGCCTTGCAGGAAAATGAAGCTTGTCAAGGTAACCCATGTCCCAGCACTCTTTTGTGTCGGGTCCGATCCTTGAAAGAGGGAATGAAGTGAACGAGCTTTCGAAAGGAAGTCCGCATCCGAGATATGCAACTCTTTCGCCCTTTGAGTTGAACAGCCTCCTTGTGAGCTTTTTGATTGCCCTGTCGTACCACTGGTATGCAGCTCCGCCGTTTGCAAATGCCCCGTATATCATTCCGGCAAAAAGGAAATCTATTTTTATGTAACGGAATCCCCACACGTTGATCACCTTTTCCATTACGCCGTCAAGATATTCGATTACGTCATCACGGCTCAGGTCAAGGCAGAAATATGAATAAGGATAGCTTGGCTGCATCGCACCGACTTTTGCGCCCCACAGGAAATTCATGCCGGCAGGAACAGGCTTTCCGGATGAATTCTTTAGAATCCATTCAGGATGTTTTTTTGCGGTCTCGCTCCTGTAATCGATTATGAGAGGTGCTATCCAAAGACCCGGGATATATCCGGCATCCGAAATGGATGAAGCAAGGTCTTTCATTCCGGCAGGGAATCTTTCAAGGTTTGCGTCCCAGTCACCGAGAGATATTTCCCAACCGTCGTCAACCTGAAACACTACCGGAAGATTTTTCTGCCTGTACATGGAATTGATTATGTTGCCGTTTTTTCCAAGCGCGTTGAGGTCAGAATGGATGAGCCTCTGGTTTATGTCCGCATAGTGATTGTACCATGATTCCCAGCCTGCGCACTTTATTCCGTTACCCGGAGCGCTGAGGAATTCAAGGCTGTCAAAATTCACTCCGCCTGAAGCAAGAAATTTCACTCCGTCTTTGAGCGCAAAAAAGCTCTTGGCTGAAAACACAGCGATCTTTCCCATCTGCTCCATCTTTTCCCAGCGTTTTCCGTCCGAATATATGCTGACCGACACAGTGCGGTTTTTCCTATCTACATAGAACTGCACAGGAGGAAGAAGGCCGCCCTCATCGCTTCCGAAAGCAGCGGTTGACATGAGCACAAGGTAAGTGTTTTCCCAGCGGAGATAAATCAAAAACTGTCCTTTAAGCAATGAAGATGACGAGGATTTTTTTCCGCCGATTTTTGCAGGGGCTTTGCCGGGAAACGAAATGTATTTTTTCCACTGAGGAACAAGCGCAATATATTTTTCTGCTTTTTTCCCGGATCGATTTCGCCGCCGAATCCCCATGACTGCCATCCAGAGCCGTAGAAAGAAAAATCCTTTCCGTTGTACCGCTCGAAATGACCCGTGCTGACCGCGCAGTTTTTCAAAAGGCTGTCAATCTTGAACTGTGCGATAACCTTGTTTTCAGTGTCCGCCGGTGAAAGACCGTCTTTGAGCACCTCACCCACATAACGGCAGGAACACTCGATGAAAGTCCCGCACCCCTCGATCCTTTCAGGGAAAGTTTTTATGCTGACTTCAGAATCCTCAAACCTCATACAGAACAGCCTCCGAAAATAAATCTATCTATGTGATAGTCTTACTATCATCAAGATAATTTGATTATCATATAATATTCCGTTCATGTCAACAGGTATTTGAAAAAAATTTGTGAAAAGTGAAAAACAGATTATGTTGGATTATAAGAGACCGTCAGATTGTATCAGTTGGAAAAAATCCTGCAGCCGTGCCTTCCGTTTTCTTTCACCTGGTACAGGGCTTCGTCCGCATTTTTAAATAGTTTTTCGTTGTAGCCTACTTCGCTGAATGCGACACCGACGCTGACCGAGACGTTTTTTATATCTTGGAGACCGGAAAGCTCTTCGTTTATCCGGGAAACCTTGTCTATAATCGTATTACCAGCTTCGGCCGGACAACCAGGCAAAATCACCGCAAACTCATCGCCTCCGATTCTTGCAACAAAGTCTCCGCTTCGGAAAGTTTCGGTAAGAATCCTTGCAAGTTCCTTCAACGCTATGTCACCGCCCGAATGTCCGTAAGTGTCGTTTATGCTCTTGAAA
>JAFPKH010000410.1:0-6996 GCA_017424825.1 Treponema sp.
AGGCATTTCAATTTCCTCTTCATTTTCATCTGCATCCAGCATGTTTTCGGAAAGCGGAGATTCATAAGTTTCAGCAGTTCCATATCCAGTGCTTTCAGAAGGCTCAATGTTTTCTGAATCAAGCTCACCATCGGAAGATTCAATTCCTTCAGCCGGAGATGCATTTCCCGAAGGAGCAGAATTTCCTGAACCCGATGAAAGTCCAGAAGCACCGTTATTTCCAGAAAGTCCGGAAGGTTCTGTTTCAGATTCGTCTGAAGATTCCACGGTCTCAAAGTCATTTTCTACGGTGAAATCATTTTCATCATTTCCGTCGTTTCCGTCATCAAAAGATTCAGGAGAAGATTCCGTTCCGCCTTTGTCGAACACAGAAGATCCGTCATCGTCTTCAAATGAAAATCCGTAACCGTTGTCAGGCTCTTCTTCATCATTTTCAATTCCGTCGGAAACATGGTCGATAATTTCTTCTTCACCGGAAACAAGCTCTTCATCGCTGAATTCCATGCCGCCGGCTTCTTCCTGTTCTTCGGAATCAAATATATCTTCATCGCCTTCCATTGAAACTTCGGTGCTTTCTTCTGATGCAGGCTCAAAGCTTTCTTCATTGCTTTCAGAATCCTGGTTTATGTCTTCGGCACTTTCATCCATGGAGAAATCAAAATCGGAGTCAGGCAAGCTTTCAGCAGGAGCAGCGGAAACAGGCTCTGGCTCAGGTTCATAAGATGATTCGACTGCCTGAACTTCATCATCATCTGCTTCTGAATAAGGCTCAGGGGCTTTTGCGGCTGCCGGCCTTGATTTTGCAGGTCTTGCAGGAGGAACGTCATCTTCAGTGAAATCATCCTCGGTATCATCGAATCCATCGGAAACATTGAGGGTGCGGTCAGGAACTTTTTTTGTTCCGTCAATATCTTCATCAAGGAACTTTCCGCTCATGAGGCTTTCGGAAGGACCATTTCCCATTCCGGTACCGTCAGACGGCATTGCGTTGACAAATCCGCCGGATGCTTCCACGGGTTCTTTTTCAGGCTCCGGGACAAGACTTTCAAAATCATCAAGCTGAGGATTGCTCGCCATGATTTCTTCATCGATGTTCGGTGAAAAAGGAGATGCCATGGAATGATCTTCGGTTGTAAGTCCCTCAAAGCTGTATCCGCGGTTACGTTCCTGAATCATCTGAGCCTGCGAAAGCTTCTTTCCGTCCATGTCATTGAAATCAAAGGACGGCATGATCGCATTTGAATCATAGGCGCTTCCGTCATCAGTGGTTCCGCGCATCTGGGATTCAAGGTCATCCATTGCGGCTGCGGCTTCTTCACGCTCTTCACCCTCACCCTGGACAGACTCGAAATCTTCCTGTGCGTCTTCTATTGCCTGTGCAAGACGTTCAAGCGATGCCTTGTAAAAAATATTGTCCAAATCGAGTGCGGCAAGTTTCTGGTATTCATCAAGAGCTTCTTCAAGCCGGTTTTGTTTTTCAAGGGAATCGGCAAGCACGACCATGGCATTTTCGTTGTTCACGTCGGCCTGAAGGAATTTCCTTACGTTGCCCTCTGCCTTTCCGTAACGTCCGGTCTGATTATAGCGGCGCGCACTGGACACAAGGTATTCCATGTATGCAGGATCAAGCTTTTTGATTTTCTGGTAGCATCCTTCTGCCTTGGCATCCTCTCCCCTGCAGATATAATACTGTCCGAGAAGATTAAGCGTTTCAATGTCGTCAGGATCTTTTTCCCAGAGCATCTTGATTTTATGTCCGGCTGCATTGAGCTTGTCCGCATCCATCATAAGCTCGGCGTAGCGTGCCATGAATTTCGGATCGGAATCAGCACAAATCTCATCGCCTTTTTTCATAGTGCGGATTGAATCGACTATCTTTCCGTTTTTGAAAAGGATTTCCGCAAGATCAGCGAACGAATCATAATTCTTGGAATTTATTTTGAGTGCGGTCGTAAACTCAGATTCAGCATCCACGTAATTTCCCTGCATTCCGTAGACATGCCCCATCTTTGAATGGACGCTCGCAACCTGGGGATTAAGGCGTATTGCCTGCGAGAGCATTTCTGAAACTGATTTTATGTCCCTCTTTTTCAAAAGCAGATCAGCATAGCCGTCTATTGCATCAAGCCAGCCCGGTTTTGAACGGAGGGCCAGCTCATATTCATTTGCGGCAAGATCATCGCTTCCGAGCTTTTCATAGCTGTGCGCCATGTTAAGATGCAGGATCGGATGGTTCGGGTCGATTTTAAGTCCGCGCTGATATGCAGAAACAGCTTTGTCATGCTCGTTTTCGGATGCATAGATCGAACCGATGTGGTTGTACGCAAGAACGTCATTCGGATTTTCTTCCACGACCGTGTTGAAGCACTGGATTGCCTCTTCGTTGCGCCCCATTAGCTTGTAAGTAAATCCGAGGTTGTAGAAAGTCTGCATGTTGGTTTCATCGACGATGACTGCTTTTTCAAGTATGTCGATTGAATCATCCCACTGCTTTATGCGGCGGTAGATTGAACCGAGGAAATTCATCGATACGACGTCTTTCGGATTTTTTTCTATCAGCTGCTTGTAGATCGGAATGGCTTTGGCATCATTTCCTGATTTCTGATACAAATCTCCAAGCGCGAAAAGCAAATCCGTATTGTCAGGATCCGACAAAAGCAACGTCCTGTACAAGCGGGTAGCAAGACTGTAATCACGGGAAAGGACTGCAGCGTTTGCCCTCTCCAGCATGAGGTTTGCATTAGAATTGTTGTCACTCATTTTTATCCTCTCTTTTTAATGCAAAACAATCCCGGCATGAAAACATACCAGGATCATCAGGGATTTTTAATCAGCGGTTCCCTTCCTTAAAGGCCGTGCATAGACTTCCTTTGAAAGTACGCCTATGATCCGGTCATCAAGCTTAGAATAAGTTGCCACCGCAAAATAATAAATCTTTCCGTTTTTAAGTCCGTTCAAAGTAACTTTGTTGACGTTTCCGACGTTGATCGGTGAGTCTCCCTTGTACGCTTCACGGCCAAGATATTCACCAGGACGCTCGCCGTAATATATGTAGTATCCGCCGGCATCGTCATCAACGGAATAGCTCCATGTGAGGGTCACCTGCCCGTTACCCGGTTCCGCAACCAATGTGAACGGTGGAAGCGGAGAAAGATGTTCCGTAAAATGCAGGTCAAGCTGGGTTACCGAAGGTGTTTTTGAACCGCCGCCGTCCGGGTAAAGATCGACCGCAACCTGGAAATACATTCCGCTCACGTTTTCGATCGTCTTGTGATTGTCAACGGGAATCCATTCAGGCTCATTGTCAGTCCAGCTGAAATAATTGTCACCGCTTCTAACATACATGACGACATCTGTCTGGGCAGGCTCGTTCGTTATTGCATCAATCCTGTTGAGTATGGCGCACCTTGAAACGAGAAGAGGCTCAGTAACGAAGCGTCCGCCTGTACTCTTGTATGAATCATAGCGCAGTGAAGATGCAGTGCTGCTTTCCGCCGAACGCTGGATATGGAAATCATCGATGCGCCCGGTATATGAAGGACAGATTTCAAGGTCTGCGACAACACCGAGGTACGGACTGTAGATCGATCCGTTTTCACGTCCGTTGGTAGTAAGGTATTTCATGTCCTCAAGCCTTCCGTCGATGCGGTATTCCAAAAGACCCGTGTCGTCATTGTAGCTGATCGAATGGTGGGACCACACGTTAGGAACTATGATCTTGTATCCAGAAAGGCTTATCTCACCGCCGTTGTCCTTGTAGCCGTTGAAGACATTGGTGAATTCCCAGCGGAGGCGGTTGTTGAAAAAGCTTGCGTAAATCATCTGGTAGAGAGGCCATCCGTTTTCAGTGCGTGAGGATCTCCATGAAAGAACCACTTCACCGTTGTCAGCCACTGAAGGATTAAGCCAGAATTCGATTATAAAGGAACCTGTCAGACCTGATTTTCCGAAAATGGTGTCACGTCCGCCGGATATGCGCATTCCTCCGTCACCACGGCTTAGGCCGGATCCCTTCCCCATTTTTGCCGACTGCGAACGCTGGAATTTATTGGAGCGCACGGTATATTTTCCGGCTGTGTCACCGAAAGATCCGTCCTCAAAATCAAGGAGCAGGTCAGTCGTATCTGCAACGCGCCTGTTGTTCGTGTCAAGCTGAATGCAATCATAACCGTAGCGGCCTGAACCGACGGTCACACCGTCCATTTTCTGAACTTTTGTCCAGCCGTTCTTTCCGCCCAAAGTCACAACCCTTTCATCGGCGGAACCAAGAGCGGCAGTCAGTAGACAAAACACCGCGAAAAAAAGTATCCTTTTGCTATGCATTTATCCGACCACCTGTCATCAACTGATTTACCATCATCAAATCCTCCCGACCCTAAACAAGCCGCAACGCAGAATTTCAGGGAAATACTGCACCAGACGGCTCTCAAGGCCCCAAACCAAAGCGGAGTCTATCTCTGGCGCAATGGAGAGGGAACCATTATTTATGTAGGCAAGGCAAAAAACCTTAAAAACCGCCTGACATCCTATTTTAGCGGAAACAAGGACATCAAGACAAGATTGCTGGTCAGCCGTGCCAGAAGCATAGAATATATCACGACAAACAACGAATATGAGGCGTTCCTGCTTGAAAACAACCTCATAAAGCAGCATACGCCGCGCTACAACATAAATCTCAAGGACGGAAAATCATATCCGGTCCTAAGAATCACGAACGAAGAATTCCCCCGTATTTTCAAAACCAGGCACATTGTCCAGGACGGCTCAAAATATTTCGGACCGTTCCCGGATGCAAGCGCGCTCGATACATTTATAGAAACAATCTACGAAATATATCCGTTACGGCACTGCAAGTCCTTCCGAAAAAAAAATCCGGAAACCGGCTCTGCCTGCATGTATTACCACATAGGACGATGCCTTGCCCCATGCCTTGGAAAATGCGGGTCTTCCACCTATGATGAATTTATCGAAGAAATCTCGAGCCTTCTTGAGAACAAAGGCGGCGAAAGTACAAAAAAACTTGAAAACGCGATGAAAGAAGCCGCAAAATCGCTTGATTTCGAAAAGGCGGCAAGACTCAGGGACGGCATAAAAGCGCTTTCAGTCCTGCACAACCAGAACATCGTGGAAGGCTTTGACGGTGATGACAGGGATTACATAGCATCATGGCGCGACGGAGAGCTTGTAAGCTTCACTGTACTTAAAATCCGCACGGGAAAGCTTTTGGGAAGGGACAACTACAGGACTGTCACGCTGAACGAAGACGTGGAGGTCATACCGGAATTCATGGGCGCATACTACACGGAAAAAGAGCTTGTTCCTCCTAAGATCTACATAATGAGCCAGGAAGGACTTGATTATATGTCCAGGTGGTTTTCCGAAACATACGGAGCCTCGGACTGCATAACCATGGTGACCGAATCCATGCCGGGAGCAAAGCTTCACATGGCGGCGATCGAAATGGCAAGGCAGAACGCAAGGGAAGACATAATCAGGCGGCAGAGGGAGCGCGGAGATTTCCCAGCAATGAAAGAACTTCAGCAGATTCTTTCTCTTGAAAAGATTCCGGTAAGGATAGAAGGATTTGACATCGCACACATCGGCGGAAAATTTCCTGTCGCTTCGCTCATAAGCTTTTACAACGGAAATCCTGATAAAAAGAACTACAGATATTTCAGGCTCAAAACAACGGACGGAAGCATCGATGATTTCCAGTCCATGAGGGAGGCGACTTCACGAAGGTATTCAAGGCTCGTAAACGAAAACAAGGAGCTTCCCGACCTGATTCTGATTGACGGAGGCATAGGCCAGGTGAATGCGGTTGACGGAATACTAAAATCCCTTGACCTTGACATTCCGGTTGCAGGACTTGCAAAACGTGATGAGGAAATATGGCTTCCCCACAGCCAGGCTCCGATATGCCTTCCGAAACGAAGCGATGCGCTGCGTCTTTTGCAGAGAGTGCGCGATGAAACCCACAGATTTGCGACAAGCAGAAACCAGACACTGAGGACAAAAGAAAACATAGTTTCACCGTTCGCCGGTCTTCCGGGAATCGGAGAAAAAAGGGAAAAAATCCTCATAAAAAAATATTCCGACCTTGAATCGCTTGCAAAGGCTCCTGAAGCTGAACTTGCGCAGCTATTGCATGTAAGGGCAGACAAAGCGTCCGAAATACTTTTGGCGGCAAAAGTCGCTTATGAAAAGCAAAAGGACAAAAAAGAACAGCAGATGCAGTCGCTCGATGAAGCCGGAACCACATGGCAGAAAGCCGCAAGATACAAAGCAGTGTCAGACCTTGCGTCTCTTGCAGCCGAAGACGATTATGACGACGGAACATTGACGGCCGCATCGGACACCGACATTTAATGAAGCTCTGATTTTACCTGCACGCTTTTTCAAAGGCATACTGGAGAATATCCACGTTACGGCACTTTGACACGATCTGTATGTAGTCAAATTTTATTTCCTGCCACAACGGAGATTTAGCCTCGCTTTTTTTCCAAAGAAAGTTGACGGCTTTTTTTCCGTACTCAGAAAGAGAATGTTCGTCGGATGAAAAATCCATGCCCAGGAACTGGAGAAGCTTTTTGTCCGTCTCAATGCTTTTCTGATTTTCATTTTTCAAAAGGCAATCCAAAACCGTTTTCAAAACCGAAGCCTGATGCTCGTTTTCCGGCACTGCATTTTTACGGCAGATTTTTTCTATGAGCGAAAAGCATACGTTTTTTGAAACCTTGTTTTCCATCATACATATTTTTGAAAGCGCATCCTTTGAGGCAAAATCTTCTTTTCCTTCGTAAATGAATTTGACGAGAACTTCATCCGCACTTTCGTCACCGGAAGATGCAAGCGAAAGAAGATACTCCACGCTGTCTTTAAGAACCGTTTTCTGTGAATCAGTGAAAGAGCCTGCCATCTCAAGAGTCCGGGAACAGACATGGCACAAAAAGAGCCTTGAGCTTTCATCAGATTTAAGGCCGTCAAGAATCTCGC
>JAFPKH010000411.1:0-3360 GCA_017424825.1 Treponema sp.
CTGCGTGTTCGGCTCGGTCTGTGTGCTGAACAAGATTGTCGAATTCAAAAATACAGTTTTTATTTTTGGCAATTATATTGTCAATTTTCTGTTTGAGTATAAAAATCTGAAATAGAGGCAATTCTTCTACCTGAGTTTCCAATTCTGCAAACGCTGAATCTGACATAATTCATTCCTCCTCATAATGATTATATCATATTGCAGGACTTTCCAAAAGATTATTTTTTACATTGCCCTTTATTTGTTTGATTTGTCCATTTTTTCGCTCATGTCGTAGATCATCACTTCAATGGGCGTGCGGGATGTTTCGGGGAGGGAATCAAGGGCTTTTATTATCTTTGCGTATTTTCTCATTTTGTGGATGTCGTAGACCGACCTTATGTCCTGGGACTTTTCAAAACCCGTCACGAGAAATTCAACGCTGGTTTCAAGAGCTTCGGCGATTTTAACGGCTTTGTCCGCACTGGGAATGGGACCGTCCGTTTTAAGATAGCTGCTGATTGTGTCCTTGCTGATGTCGGTTCTTTTTGAAAGTTCCGCCGCCGTAAAATTCATGGCGTTCATCATCTCTTTAAGGTTCTCTCCAAAGCTCATGCCTTTATTTTAGAAAAAAATACTGAATTAGCCCTTGAAATGATAATATAATACCAGTATCTAGAAAATGTGGTAAGATATTACTAGATTTTATGATTATTGCTGCTTTATGCTAGATTTTAGTATAGATAAAATCAACCTGCATGCTCCTGTTTCCCTAAGAATTCTCTTATTGTTCTCTTGCTTTTGCTTTAGGATTCCGCGCCTTTTTTATTGTAAATTGGAAATCGTAAGGAAGTGCTGATTAATGCGCGCTGCATTATTCAATGTTTCCATAGATTTTTTGTTTATAAGGAGATGCGGATATGAAAAGAAACTTTTTTGGTATGCTTGCTTTGTCGGTTCTTTTGGCCGGATGTTCAAGTCATATAAGTCAGGCGAGCGATAACGGTCCCCAGGTCGGAGGGCCGTCTGGCGGTGGATTTCCGGGCGGAGGTTTCGGAAACGGCGTTTCGATTGAGGATGACGGAAGCACGACGGATTATGTGGATTCAACTTCCGCAAGTCCGAGTGCTGTCATCGCAGATGATTTGTACGAGAATTTTACGGCCGACGGAGTTGTGTATCTGAATTTCGACGGTTCGGATGTGAGCGCAAAAATCGAGGGCGGGGAGGCTGTTTCACTTTCTTCCGAAGAATCATCGCTTGGAGAAATCTCCGGCACAAAAGTGACTGCCTATATTTCCGGGAATGTTTCCGAGGATGAGGCGAACGGTGTCGACGCTTCTTCAAACGGCGTGGTCGTTCAGTACAAGGGCGAGGGTAAAATCAAATACGTTCTTTCAGGCTCGTATACCGGAACCGTTTTCATAAAGAACAAAAAATCCGACGCGGCTGTGGTTCTTGACAATGTGAGCATCGAAAGTGACGGCGGGGCTGGCCCTGTGCTTAGGTTCAGCTCTGAGAAAAGGACTTTTATCGTAGTTCCGTCTGGTACTTCCAATGTGCTTACTGATACGCGCGTTTTGAATCAGCAGGAAACGATGTATGACGACAAAAAGGGGTCGGTCTATTCAAAGGGCGCAATCATCTTTACTGGTGAAAGTTCCGGTTCTGAGGGCGGATCCCTTTCCATAATCAACAGCGGCTACAAACATGCGGTCTATTCAAAAGATTATGTGAGGATTTCTGATCTTTCGCTTGACGTTACTGTTTCAGGCGAGACCGGGCGTGACTGTATCCGTGCGCTTAATGCGGTGATCGTTGACGGAGGAAAAATAAATCTTACCGGAAACGGGACTCTTGAGGATGATGAGAGCGTAGGTATCAAAGTCGAGGGCGAAGATGCTGACGACGATGAAATGACGGTTGAATATACTGCCGGAGCCGGGTTCGTAATCATCAACGGAGGCGAAATCAACATAAAAACCGTGGCCAAGGGGATTACCGCACATTGGAAATCTTCAGAATCCGTAATCGGAGATTCAAATTACACTGAGGATGCGAACAAGTCTTTGCTCTGCTCAACATTTTTGAAAAACACTTCCATGACGGTTCCTGATCCCTATGTCGAGATAAACGGCGGAATCATAAACGTGACCACGACAGGCGAGCCTTATGAAGGACAGACGGACAGTGACCCGAGCTGTTCGCCAGAAGGAATAGAGTCAAAAGGAAATCTTACTATCAACGCGGGAACGATAACGCTCAAATGCACGGACGACGCTCTCAATGCCGGTGGAAATGTCGTAATCAACGGTGGCGCGCTTTATGCCTACAGCTCAAAGAACGATGCGATTGATGCAAACGGTACGGACGGAATCACGATAAACGGCGGGGTGGTGGTCGCTCTCGGTCTCAACGTTCCTGAGTGCGGTTTTGACTGTGACCAAAATCCGTTTACCGTGAACGGCGGTCTTCTCGTGGGGCTTGGTTCGGACAATTATTCTTCGCCTGAATCAAGTGCGCAGAGCACGGTCGTCCTTGGTTCAAGCGTCTATGGATCTGCCGGTTCAAGCATGGCTTTGGTCGACGGAAATGGAAATCCGGTTTTCGTGTACACGCTTCCGTCAAGCACAGGTTCGGTTATGATTCTTTCTTCACCGGAAATCAAGACCGGAACAGAATACAAGGTTTTGACAGGGGTTTCTGTTTCGGGGGGAACAAGATTCCACAATCTTTATACAACGCTTCCTTCTGTGAGCGGCGGTGAAAGCTCTTCGGTTTCATTTACGACAAGCACGTCCGCTTATGTATATACTGATTCAAGTGCCGGGCAGGGCGGCATGTTCGGAGGTCCGGGTGGATTCAACAGAAGCGTGATGGCTGCGCCCGAAGAATTTTCAGACGGAAATATGCCGGAGCTTCCTGAAGATTTCAAAGGCGGATTCAGAGGACAGAGACCGGAAGGAATGCCGGAGCCTCCTGAAGGGTTTAAGGGGGGAAAAAGCGGCAGAAGGGGAGGAAGAGAAAAACGGAACGAAATGAACCTATACGATAATTTGTAAATAATTGGTAAAAAAAATCCCGCTCAGAAATGGGCGGGATTTTTTATGCATGTTGCAAGCTTTCGCTTGCTAACGAGTTTCTGCTTTCGCAAAAACTCGCAGTCTTTTTTATGCTTTGTTCAAGCGAGCTTCCAAATCATGTCGCAAGTCGCAACCTGACGGTTGCTAACGAGTTTTGCTTTCGCAAAACTCGCAGAAACTTATGCTTTGTTCAAGCGGCTCTCGAGGTCATGTCGCAAGCTTTCGCTTGCTAACGAGTTTCTGCTTTCGCAAAAACTCGCAGTCTTTTTTATGCTTTGTTCAAGCGAGCTTCCAAATC
>JAFPKH010000412.1:0-3305 GCA_017424825.1 Treponema sp.
ACGAGTTTCCGAAGAACTGGAGAGCCTGGGCGAATTTCATGTCATAGTCGTCAATCAGATATTTTCCAATCTCCTGCTGTATGTCCGCAAGCATGGGGCCGATTACGTCAACCACCTGATCCGCGGCTTCAGCTGCATCTTCCATAGATTCCGCACCGTCACGGAGATAATCCTTGTACTGCTCGAACACGTCAACAAGGATGTCCTGGCCGTTCCTGAAAAGATCGGACGAAACCTTATCGACGTCGGTGTTTCTGACGGGTCCCGGCTTTGATTCCATCAGATACTCAATATCGAAAACGGCATCCCTTGCACCGAGCTCCTTCATCCTGATAAGAACCTCACCAAGAATGTCGCGCGTCCATGGCCATTCTCCGTACACGTTTATGGACTCATCCCCGATGTCAAGAAGGACTATCTTGTCGTCGGCCTTAGGATTGTGACCTGCGGCAAGCATTCCGTCGTAAAAGCGGTAGTCAAGCTTCTGGGTAATCTTCAGGGCTTCCATTCCGGCACACACAAGGGCGGTAAGCACAAGAACCCACACGGAAATATTCTTAAAAAACCAATTTCTCTTTCTTACTATATTTTCCATGACAAAAATTATAACACGTGATACAATTAAGGCAACATTTAAAATCAACAGCTTCTAAAATTTCGCTTTATTAGGAGAAGATATTATGAAAAAGATTCTTGCGGGCATTCTTTTTGCAATGCTGTGCATGTTTGCGGCGGAAGCACAGTCATCCCAGAAAATCGTGGAAATCGACGGTTCGGACACGATTACATACGGGCAGTTCTGCTATCTGATCGCCACGGCTGAAGGAACGGTAAGCGATGCGGCTTCATTCCAGCAGGCGTTTGATGAAGTAAGGAAGACAGGTGTATTCTATTCAGATGTATTGTCCACCGATCCGATTCCGATGATGGACGCGGCATATCTCTGCACAAAGACATGGAACATAAAAGGCAGCCTCATGTACCAGCTGACGAAGGCTCCCAGATATGCGTTCAAGCAGATGCAGGCCCTGGAAATCATCCCCCTTACGAGTACACCCACGTCGCTCATCTCCGGGCATCAGGCTCTGAACGTGATAACCCTTTGCATTGATTATGCATCCAAAAAATAGGAGGAGCCGGAAATGAAAAAGACGATGAAGGCGGTCATTGCCGCAGCTTTCATGGCAGTTTTTGCCGTAAATGCCCACGCGCTTGATTTCGGAGGGCTTTTCAAGAACAACACCAAATTCACGACTCCGAATTTTCAGGGGATGGGAATCAATCAGCAGGATTCTCTGGTAGGATGGTTCAAGGCACCGATCACAGCAGACGAAAAGATTTATTTTTCGCTTGAAGCCGACGCCACTTTCAGGTATTCCACCCCTATGATGGGAAGCAATCCGGGAAGGGCTGAATTCCTACTGAATCTTTCGCTATGCAAATTCACGATGTTCACAAACATATGGAACGGAATCCTCCAGCTGAACGTAGGACGCTTTGCAACCAACGACGCAACGAACATGGTCATCTCGCAGACCAGTGACGGAGCGCAGCTGACTTTCACATCCAACTATTTCAAGGCCATAGCCTACGCAGGATACACAGGACTCACGAACTCAAGATATGACACCATCATTCCGGGAGCTGTGTCGACGTTCGTACAGGACTCATCGATGAGATACCAGTTCAACTCACCGTACATACTTACAGGACTGTCATTTTCACTGCCATACCTTTTTGCAAACCAGACTATCGGTCTTGAAGCATTCGCGGCATTCGGTCTTCCGGGCATAACCGGCAGCAACTGGGGCGACAACAGGGTCTACATAACCGCGCTCATGAACGGACCTATAGTGCAGAACCTCTACTACGCACTCACGACGACATTCGGAATCTACGAAGGAAAGGCTTCCAATCTTTCAAAATTTTCGCTCACATATTATCCGCCGGCATTGGATTCTTCGCTCAGCGCAGAACTTCTCTATGCATCGGGCAACAACGGATTCCTTGCGCCTTTCACCGGATTTACGAGCCAGTCAGCATACCTGGCATACGGCGGTGCGGCTGAATACACAGGCATCTTGAAAGCAGGGGCATCGGGAACCATACGCCCGTTGGACAAGCTGTTTTTGAGCCTTGGTGCCGACGCTGTTTTTGCATGCCTGAATAATTTCAGCTTTTCAGGCTTCCAGTGGTATACACAAATGCAGTTTCAATTGTATACTGATCTAAAGCTCGGCGTGAACGCATATCAGTTCATCAGCCCGGATACAAGCAAGAACAACCTGTCATTCGCATTGAATGTCACATTTGCTTTCTAGGGAAACACTGAATAATCCGAAAGCGGATTATTCAGTGTTAACCATAAAACCCGCAATTTCGCAGTAATTCCTTACAGTATAAAGAATTACGAGAAATTGCCAGGAACCGCTGATTAATGCTTCCCGTATTAATCAGCGGTTCCCTAGGAACACTGAAGGAGGATTTATTATGAAAAAATTCACCAGACTGACGGTATTGGCTTTGCTTTTTGCCGCATTCTCCGCTTCTGCATGGGCTTTGGATGCAAAAATCACGGCTCTCACAGGTAAAGTAGAAGTTCAGACTGACGGAGCCACATGGAAAACGGCAAGAGTCGGTGACGTACTTAAAAAAGGCTCCATCGTTTCGACAGGATTCAAATCAAGCGCGACTATCAAAATCGACGATGCAACGGTCACCCTGGATGCAATGACCCGCATCACAATAGAAAAGCTTGCGTCCAACAGCTCTAAGAATCAGGCGAACCTTTATCTGAACAACGGAAAAGTTTCTGCAGACGTAAAGAAAACATCGGGAAAGAAAGTTGATTTCAAAGTCAGCTCGGCGGCTTCAACTGCATCTGTCCGTGGAACGGAATTCGTATTCTATGCAGACGGAACCATTTCCACTTTGGAAGGGCTAGTAAGCAAAGGTCCCGGAAAACCGGCGGCAGAAGTTTCGGCAGATGACAAGGCAGACGCTTTTCTCCCGGAAGACGGAGACTCCAATGCCCTCACGTCAACCAGCGATGTAAGCGGACAAAGGGAAATCCCTGTTTCAGCAGGACAGACAAGCAAGACCGACCAGCTCAGCGGAGCCCATGAAACACCGCAGGAAGACGCTTCAAAACGCAAGATGCCGTCAAAAGACCACGGAACCGAAACAATCGCCGACAGGGAACACGGAACTTCGCTTGCTCCTGAAAAATCTCCGATTGACAACGACATTCCTGAATCAAAGACAGGAACGCTTTACATCATCATAACCTTCAATGGAGATTAAAA
>JAFPKH010000413.1:0-6062 GCA_017424825.1 Treponema sp.
GCTTGGTCCTGCTGCATGAGCGATTGTAATCAGCAGCAATATAATTCCAAAAAATACGTAAAACAAAATTAAATTAATAATGAGTTTCGAAATCTTTAAAATCAGCCTGGATAAAAAAGCCCAGAGCAAAAACAACAAAGGCGCTATGACAAACGTTATTTTCAGCTCATTGATCCAGTCCCATGTATTTGTCAAAAATGGATTTGTTTCAATTATCCATATTATCCATGAGATTATTGAAAATGCAAAAAGCAATAAAACCGAAATTCTTTTTTTCATTTTTCCTCCCGGCATGCTTACGGTACGTTCATCCATTTTATCAGCTACATGATAACATGCAAAATTGAAAATGCCAATATATTCAAATTATAAGCTCAGGCTTGACCTGCCGTGACCATGAACATATACTGAACCAAACCTACAGATTTTATGGTTAACAATGAATGAGCATACGGAGTATGCTACCCGCTTTCGGATTATTCAGTGTTTCCATAAGCAGAGGAGGATGATGCATGAGGAAGAAAAAGGCTGCGGTACTGATTGCAGTTTCAGTTTTTCTGGCCGCGTGGATTTTTTTGTCCTGGATTCCTGTTACTGAAAAAATTACGGTCAACGCTCACGGTAAAAATAACGTTGATGTAAGGATCGTTTTGATTACGGACCTTCACTCTTGTTTTTATGGAAAAGACCAAACCTGGCTTGCAAAAAGAATTGACAGTGAGAAACCGGACATTGCCATCCTCGCAGGAGATATTTTTGATGACAAGATACCCGACGGAAACGCACAAAAACTTATCGAACACCTTGTAAAAAAATATCCTTGCTTTTATGTCACAGGAAATCATGAATTCTGGAGCGGACGCGCTTCCGAAATGAAGGACTGGGTTCGCAACGCAGGTGTCCATGTACTTTAAGGAGACTGCAAGACCATTTCAATCGGCGGGCTTGATCTGGATATATGCGGTGTGGACGATCCGGTTTCAATGACCGAAAGCGAATGGAAAAAACAGATTGACCGTGCTCATGCACTCACTGAAGAGCCGCATTTTAAAATCCTCGTGAGCCACAGGCCAGAAAAAGTCTCTGTGTACGAACAGTATGATTTTGATTTGATTTTGACCGGACACGCGCACGCCGGACAAATAAGGATTCCTTTTTTGAACAGGGGTCTCTTTGCACCGGATCAAGGATTCATGGCAAAATATGTGAGCGGAATCTACACGCTTTCCAACGGAAGCCTCATGGAAGTGAGCCGGGGGCTTGCAAGGGAAAGCACTCCGCTGCCAAGATTTTTCAACCACCCGGAAATTGTAATTCTGGAACTTAAATAGGAGATTTTTATGATAGAGATATGCAGGGCTTCGAAAGATGATATTGAAGATTTGATGGACATAAGGCTTGAAATGCTCAGGATCGTGAATTCAATTCCAGATGACGTTCCGTTTGATGAAAAGCTCATTGAATGTTCGCGCGGGTATTTTTTAAGCGGCGACCAGACGACCGTTTTTGCAAAGGACGGAGATAAGATTGTCGGATGCGCATCGATCAGCTATGTCACCGTCATGCCGACCTATGACCATCCGAGCGGTAAACGTGCGCACCTTATGAACGTGTACGTTAAAAAGGAATACAGGCGTAAAAAAATTGCGGACAAAATGTGTTCAGTCCTTATAGCGGAAGCAAAATCAAAGGGTGTGACCGAAATCAGCCTTGACTCGACGGATGCCGGACGGCCTTTGTATGCTTCGCTTGGATTTTCACAGAACGATGCCGGGATGATTCTTTCCTTGTAAAAACCGTTTATCTTCTTCCGAATGCCTCAAGGTTTGCAAGTCCACGCTTGAACTGAGGAATCCTTGCGCATGCGGTTGTATTGAGCGGGCTTGTTTCTCCCCTCTTCAGGAAATGATATGCGACTCCGGCAATCATGGCTCCGTTGTCACCGCAGAGTTTCAGAGGAGGGAAAATGCATTTTACGTCACCATGCTCGGAAAGCATTTCCCTGAGACGTGAATTTGCCGCCACACCGCCGCCCGCAACCACGGTTTTGATTCCTGTGTCCTCAACGGCACGCATAAGCCTTGAAACAAGGGTCCTGCATGCTGTTTCCTGGAACGATGCGGCAATGTCGGAAACCTTAAGCTCATGGCCTTCGTTCAAAAAAGTTTCTGCCTGATGTATGACGGCTGTTTTCAATCCGCTGAACGAAACGTCATAGCGGTGGTCTCCCTTGTCCATCTTCGGAACAGGAAATGAAAAAGCAGAAGGATCGCCTTCTTTTGAAAGCTTGTCTATTATGACTCCTCCCGGATATCCCAAGTCATAATACTTGGCCACTTTGTCGAAAGCTTCCCCAACGCTGTCATCGATCGTCGTGCCAAGAACCTCAAGGTCATCGAATCCGTTCACCTTTGCGATTATCGTATGTCCTCCGCTGACAAGAAGCCCTATGTACGGATATTGAATGTCATTAGCAAGATGTGCAGCATACATATGACCGAGCATGTGGTTTACGGCAATGAACGGTTTTCCGAGCGACCAGGCCAAGGTTTTACCGAATGAAAGCCCCACGAGAAGCGATCCCATAAGTCCGGGTCTGTTCGTAGCGGCAATAGCATCAATGTCGGAAAGGGAGATTCCTGCTTCATCGACCGCCTGCCTTACAACCGGAAGAATCCACTCGGCATGCTTACGGCTTGCAATCTCCGGTACCACGCCTTTGTAAATCTGATGGAACGGAATCTGAGTGGCAACCACATTGCTTATGATATTGTGTCCGTCCTCAACGACCGCGCATGCAGTTTCATCACAAGAGCTTTCTATTCCCAAAACTTTCATCTACCTGACTCCAAAAACACAAAAATTCCAATGCACGTCAATTTAAATCCAAAGACGAAGGCGTTGTCAAGACATAGCCGCATTCCACAAGCTCCGCATAGACCTCTTCAAGAAGAGCCGGCAAGATTTCAACGGATTTATCGACATGTCCGATCATCACAGCATATCCGTCACGGTTTGCAACTTCAAGTCCCTTTCGTATCTGTTCCAGCATCTGATCCCTGTCAACGGCATTGTCCAAAAACGGAGCGAAGCGTGCAATGTACGGAAGCCCCTTTTCAGCTGCAATTTCAGGAACCGAGCTTGAGGCAGTGGTCCTTGAATCAAGGAAATAGATTCCCCTGTCTTTTGCAAACGAAAGGACGGTTTCCATAATCTCACGGCTTTCCGTTATGAGGGATCCTTCATGGTTGTTGAATCCCTTTGCGCCGCTTATTTCAAGGAAGTTCGAATCCATGACAGAAATCACGGTTCCAGGCTCCATGTCCGGTAAGATTGCTCCGGGTCCGGGATCGGGAGTCGTTCCGCTTGAATAGTCATGCGCCTGCATCGGCTGGTGCAAAATCAGTTCCTTTCCATAAGACTTGACCAATGAAGCACATTCCGCCGACTGCGAGAGTTTCGGAAGAACGGCTATGGTTATAGGAAAAGGAAGGCTTGCATACCGCCTGACATTCTCAACGTTAAGCCCCGCATCGTCGATTACGAAGCAGATTTTCGCGGCGTTTTTTGCAGGAGGAAAACTGAATGTGCCGGAAGATTTTTTTTCTGCATCCGTTTTTTCTTCAGGAACAGTTTCGACCGGAGGATTTTCAGGAGGAAGGCTTTCGGCCTGATTTTTCCCGGAACCTGAATCTACAGGAAGAGGATCTTCTTTTTTCAAATCCGGCTGAACGGGCGTTTCATCCTTGACCACGGGAGCATTGACTTCAGATGAAGGAGCCTGAGCGTTCCCGGAGCTTACTTTTATGCATGCGAACAAAAGGACCGCAGCACAAAACAAAAGTATAAAGGCAACGGCAAGCGCAACGGCTTTTCCGTCAAGCTTTACCGCCGTCTTTTTTCTTGAGCCCCCGGAAACTTTTCCTGACGTTTTACCGCTTGTTTTTCTTACGGTTCTTTTTTTTGTCTGAGCCACTTTTACTTTGCCAGACAAGCATCCAGATCAGCTGAGATTGCTTTTTTGTCGAGCTTCTGTCCGATAACGCAAAGCTTTATCATGCGGTCACCGACTTTTTCATCCCATTCCGCCTTGATCTGAGGATTCTGCTCAAGGATTTTTTTCTGTTCGTCTGAAGGAAGCGTTGCGATCCACTGTCCGCTGTATCCTGCCTGAATCTGACGGCCTGAAGTTTCAAAAACCCATGCCATCTCAGGTTCATCGGCGAACCAAATGAGTCCCTTGCAACGGATTATGTTCTTCGGCCACTTGTTCGCAAATTCATCGAGCTTCTGGCGGTCAAAAGGAACGCGGCGGTAATATATGAAGGTTCCGATTCCATATTCATCTTCCGATTCGCCCTCATGCCTGTGCTCGTGATGATGGTGATGGTGTCCGTGCTCATGCTCATCTTCATCATGGTGGTGGTGCTCATGTTCTTCTTCATCTTCATGGTCATGGTGTTCTTCATGATGATGCTCATGTCCGTCATGGTGTCCGTGTTCATCGTGATCGTCATCATCATCGTCGTCGATTTCACCTTCTTCAAGCTGCTTGCACCATCCTGCGCTTGCATATACGGTTTCAAAATCAAAGCTTGACGTTGAGAGTATTTCACCCACATCGACCTTTCCGTGATCGGTTTCTATAATCTTCACGCCCGGGTGGAGCACTTCAATCACCTTGCGGACTTTCTTGAACTGATCTTCAGTGACCAAATCTTTCTTATTGATTACGAGCGTAGAACAGAATTCAATCTGCTGTACGAGAAGGGACTCGATGTCTTCCTCATCCTTTTTGTCAAGAAGCTTGTCACCGCCGGCAAACTCATCCACAAGGCGCGCCGCATCGACCACACCCACGACGTTGTCAAGCTTTCCGTTTTTGATCATCTCAAGTTCCTGTGCAATAGGCATAGGCTCGCAGACACCGGAAGCCTCAATCATTATGTAATCATATTTTTTGGTCTTGATCAGGTTTTCTATATTCTGCGCAAGCTCGCTTTTCAAAGTGCAGCAGATGCATCCGTTTGTAAGCGGAACTATGTCGCTTGTGTCGGTGATTTTCGCTCCGTCGGCAATCAGCTTGGCATCAACGTTAACCTCGCCTATGTCATTGACGATGACGGCAACCTTATATCCTTTTTGATTGCTCAAAACCTGGTTCAAAAGCGTCGTCTTACCAGCTCCAAGATATCCGCATAAAAGCGTCATCGGGGTCAAACTCTTTGCCATATCAAAAGCCTCCTAATTCTATAGAAAAGAATATAATGAATTTTAATTAAAAAAGCTACATTTTTTTACAAAGTTGATTTTCACCATAATCCTACAGTTTCTGCCGGCAGATTCCGATAATCAAATGATAGAGGGGTCAAAGTTCCCTAGAAAACCGGCTGAAATTTTTTGCATGGAGGGATTTTATGGCAGATTCACAAAAAAACAGCAACTTGGTCAGGACTATAACAATTATCACCGCAATTACGATAGTCGTCATAAACGTTTGTCAGACTCTCATAGTAACGGCCATATCAAGGTCGAACGTGCGGGAGACTTTTGAAGAGGAATGTTCATTCATAACGGAAACTTATACCAAGCTGATTTCAAGCAAGATCACTGAATTCTACAGCCTTCTGGATGCATACACAAGCGCTGACGTAGTAAAGACCGCAGATCCGGATCAGATCGTACGGTGGCTTCAGGCCAGTGCAGACATAAGGAGCGCGGAATTTGACTATGTGGCTTTCGTAGATGAGTCGGGAAATTTCAATTCAGACATCATGACGAACACGACGGTCACGGACAGGCAGTATTACCTGGACATAATCAAGTACGGGAAAGACAAGACCATGGACAATCCCGTTCAGTCAAAAGTTTCTGGAAAATCTATCGTGCATATATGTAAGGCCGCGAAAGTCGACGGAAAGACCATAGGATTTTTCACCGGAATCGTCTCGCTTGATTCAATACATAGAATCGTAGAGGACGCAAGGATAGGCACGACAGGCGGGATGAAGCTTTTTTCAGGCGAAGACCTTCTGATCACATCTTCAATCAAAGTGGACGAC
>JAFPKH010000414.1:0-2639 GCA_017424825.1 Treponema sp.
CAAACGGACGAAGATTTCCGAATACAAAAAGCAAAGCCGGGGCGGAAAGGGACGGATCAGTTACAGGCTGTCCCCGAAAACCGGTTCTGTTGCGGGTATGTGCATTGTGCATCCTGACGATGAGTTGTTCTTGTTTACCGCCAAAGGCTATGTTCTCTGCATGGATGCGGAGGAAATGAAGAACTGTAGCCGCTTTGCCCGGGGCGTAATTGCGATAAAATTGCACGAAGGGGATAAAGTTACGGCGATTAGCAAGACGAGTAAATAAATTATGTGAATTGCAAGGCTTAAAACAGAAGAAAAAATCCTCCGCGTTTGCGGAGGACGTTTGACATCAAATCCATTCTTTTTTATGTAATGGCTTTAGATAATTCTTTTTCAAGTCGCGTAGATTTCCAAAGAATTCCATTTCTGAAGCAGAAACAATATTATTTTTTACTTTCAGACGGACAAGTTCCATAGAACAAAACAAATCCGCTGTTTGAAAAAGACGATAATCAGAAGGAATGACTTTTTTAATCTGTACGCTTGGCAGCAATGCATTAAATACTGTTGAAAGAAGCTTGCTGACTTCAGTTTGTCCATTGTCGTAATAAACTTTGATTGTGTTGTAAGCAAGAAAATCCGAATAGTGGTCACGGATAAAAATGGCAATCTGTTTTGAGAGATTACCGACAGCCTCCACAGAGTCTTCAAAATGCTTTTTTTCGATGAAAAAGCACTTATATCGAATGTCGATATGTTTGATAAACGTTACCATAAAGTTAAAAATTCTGCGGCGGTTTTCGATACTCTCAAATTCATATTCATTTTCCCGGCGAATAATTGGTCCTGTATGGATACAGTGATTTGGATAGTCGATATTTCGCAAGTTTGTGTTTAACTTTTCCAATGGTTCGGAGATATCCGTCTCCTGATTATGAAAAACCATGGAAATGATGTAGTAGGGAGAATGGTAGTCATATTCGCCGAAGTCTCCGGATTCATCGATGAATATGCTGAGTTCACGCAAAGGCATCGCCTCCTTTATTTAGAAATAAAAATAGCGGGGAACCTCCCCGCTCTCGATGGACCCGGGTCTTTCGACCAGCCCCAATCAATGCAGTGCATTGATCTTCTGTAATAATTATATTTGAATGTATATAACCTGTCAACAAAGTTAATGTGATATTTTTGAAAACCGTGATTATGACTTTTTTCAACTGATTGAGGTATTCGCATATGGATATTTATGAATATGGCAATCCGGATTCATCCGCTGTTTTGCTTCAGATGGTGGATGACCATGATCTTGCTGTGATAGAAAATGAAGTGGCGGCCATCCGGAAGACGACGGATGACTTCCGTTTGCTTGCCATTAAAGTGAAGGACTGGAATCTGGATCTGTCTCCCTGGAATGCGCCGGCCGTGTTCGGGAAAGAGGGTTTCGGCGGTGGCGCGGCGGAAACGCTGGCTGCTGTGCTGGATTTGTGTTCGGACGACAGCAGGCGGTATTATGTCGGAGGGTATTCTCTTGCCGGCCTCTTTGCTTTGTGGGCGGCGTATCAGACGGACGTGTTCGCAGGGGTGGCGGCGGCGTCGCCTTCGGTGTGGTTTCCCGGTTTTGCGGATTACATGGAAGAGCATGCGATAAAATGCAGGCGGGTTTATCTGAGTCTGGGGGACAGGGAAGAGAAGGTGCGGAATCCGGTGATGGCTGCTGTGGGAGCGAACATCCGCAGGGCGTATGACTGTCTGGCGGCGCGGGGAGTTGAATGTGTGCTGGAGTGGAATCGGGGCAACCACTTTACGGAGCCGGATATAAGAACGGCGAAGGCGTTTGCCTGGCTGTTAGGGAATTGATTGGTGTTGGGGAAAAAGTAAGTTGAAAAAGAGGTTTATCCATGAAGGATTTTAAAATTTCCATCCGTTTTTTTGATGACGCGCCGGTCCGCTCAGTCTGGGATGATGCAAGCGCAAAATGGTGGCTTTGCGCAGTGGATGTGGTGGCGGCTATAGCGGATACTACAAATCCGCGGATATACTGGTATACGGTGAAAAGAAGAAATAACCAGTTGCTTGCAAATTGCAAGCAACTGAAATTGCCGGCCAGTGATGGGAAAAAATATAAAACAGATGTGATTGATGAAACAACGCTGAATTCATTAATGGCGGTAATTCGCAGCAACAAAAAAGGCGTTTTTATCAAATGGCTCACATCTGTTAATAATTCAGTTGATGAAAAAAGTAAACAGAAAGCCTATATGTTATTTGAGAGTGGCCTGATCCAATCTGTTGAAGTGGGTACGGTTCGCGGCTTGCAGCAGATTCATGCTGCCTTGTTTGACGGACTGTATGATTTTGCCGGGCAGATTCGGTCAAAGAACATCAGCAAAGGCGGGTTTGAATTTGCCAATGCCCAATTCTTACCGGAGACTCTTCATAAGATTGAACAAATGCCTGAAGAAACGTTGCAGGAAATTGTGGCCAAATATGTTGAAATGAATATTGCTCATCCTTTTATGGAAGGCAATGGACGCAGCATGCGCATCTGGCTCGACTTGATTTTGAAAAAGAATCTGTCTTGTTGTGTGGACTGGAGTAAAATCAACAAAAAGGATTATCTGGCAGCGATGGAAAAGAGCGTGCTGGATGAAATG
>JAFPKH010000415.1:0-3605 GCA_017424825.1 Treponema sp.
ACACATATTGTGAGGTAACGACCACATCGGTCACTGGTGAGCACCACTTGCTGCCGTTCTTCGGGAAAGCGCACATCGGTTACATCCCGAACGGCACCGTCGTGGGTCTGAGCAAGATCCCGCGCGTGGTGGAATGCTATGCCCGCCGGCTGCAGCTGCAAGAACGACTCACCTCCCAGATCAAAGACTGCTTGCAGGGAGTGCTGAATCCGCTCGGTGTGGCCGTAGTCATTGAGGCGCAGCACCTTTGCATGTCCATGCGCGGCATCCAGAAGCAGAATTCCGTGACCACCACATCGGAGTTCACCGGCGCGTTCCTCAAAAACGAGAACACTCGTCAGGAATTCATGCACCTCATAGGAGCCAATTTACATTGATGTAGAATGTTAAGTCGCTCTTTCTGTCAAAGAGTCTTGTTTTTGCCACTTGTTTTTTTTCTTAATCTCTTTTTCCTCTGTCGTCTGACTTGTCTGTAACGGGTCGCTTGATACCCAATGCTCTCTTCGCGAACTTCGGAAACAAATTCCGAATCATTAGGGTATGCGCCTTTTTCATCCGGATGGCGCAACACGCACACCAACGGTTTCCCGACCCATTCCTGAGGCAGGCAAAGGGTTACCGTGTCTTTTTGGGGAGTTAATATCAATTTTTTCATATTTTTGATTTTTGAAAGTATTCTCTTCCTGATAATCATTTTTACACAAAATGACCGTTATCTTTCCTTTTTCTTCGCCTAAGCGAATCTTTTTGTTTTTTGCTATTTATTTTTTTAACATGTTTATAATCAATTAGATATGTTGCAAATATAGATAATTTCGGCAATAATTCAACAAAAATGAATTTTTTCTTATTATATTGATTTTCAATATTTTATGGTAGAATAATTTTTTATTTCGAAAAATCACTCTCATATTAAAAAAAGTGTATTTTTGCAACCTCAAAAAAGAGGCGTTTCAGTAGCTCAGCAGGTAGAGCACATCCCTTTTAAGGATGGGGTCCTGGGTTCGAGCCCCAGCTGGAACACGAAAGAGTCCGGATAACCGGACTCTTTTTATTTTTCATCATTTTGGCAGTCTAAGCAGAAAAAACGTATTTTTGCACTTTAATAGAAACAAAAATGAGAAAAGTCGTTTATTTGGGAGTTGTCATTCTCCTTCTTGTGAGCTGCAAGGCACAACAAAAATTAGTTTCCGTGAACAAGGATACCAACGAGATTGTACTGAAAAAAGGGCAATCCTGCGAAATTGAATTCATCACCAACGCCTCCACTGGTTTTTGGTGGCAATTGGTCAATGAGAGTG
The DNA here is from genome assembly GCA_017424825.1 of Treponema sp. Taxonomy (GTDB): domain Bacteria; phylum Spirochaetota; class Spirochaetia; order Treponematales; family Treponemataceae; genus Treponema_D. The sequence goes on from JAFPKH010000415.1 coordinate 1,302, forward strand.
ATATCAATATTGTGAAAAGTGCCGGCGACCGTTACACAAGCGATGCACCTGCGGGTATTGTAGGCGCTTCAAGCCATCGTTTCTGGAAATTCGATGCCGTTCAGAAGGGCTCCCAAACCCTGCACTTTGTCTATGCACGCGACAATATCGAACAAGCCGCACGCACTCGAGACATTACGATTACCGTGAAGTAGATGCCGACTTTACGCATCGCCATCCCTGCCATGGACGAGCTGGACTACCTGCCCGTCACGTTGGATGCACTCTCCAAACAAGACACACGCCTTCCTTTCGAGGTATATGTCTGTGTGAATCAACCAGATGAATATTGGAACCATCCTGAACGACAAACTGTATGCAAAAACAACCAAAAACTGTTGGAATTTCTTCACGGTTACAAGTCCCTGACACTTCATATTCTGGATTTTGCTTCGCCAGGACTTGGCTGGAAAGGGAAGAAAACGGGGGTTGGCTTTGCACGCAAAGTATTGTTTGAACGGATATTATCTGAATGTGACCCCAAAGACATTATCATTAGTCTGGACGCCGACACGACATTCGGAACCTGCTACCTGCAATCCGTGGCAGACCGGTTTGAGCGGAATCCGGAAATGACCGCTATGTCTGTTCCCTACTACCACCCGCTGAACGGCGGCGATGAAATCCGTGACAAGGCGCTCCTCCGATATGAAATATATATGAGAAACTACGCAGTTAATTTGCTGAAAATCAGCAGTCCTTACGGTTTTACCGCTTTGGGCTCGGCCATAGCCATGCGTGCATGCAGTCTTAAGAAAATCGGAAACATCACCCCTTATCAAAGCGGGGAGGACTTTTATCTTGTCCAAAAGTTTTGCAAAATGGGCGGTTTAAGTCTTTTTAACACCGAATGCGTCTATCCAGCCGGTCGCTATTCCGACCGTGTTCCCTTCGGGACTGGCCCCGCCATGAAACTAGGTGCTGAAGGAATTTGGGACAGTTACCCGATTTATCACTTCTCGTTTTTCACTTCTATTCAAGAAGCATACGGAAAATTGAGGGAACTTTATGAAAACAAGCTTTCCGTCAAGGATAATGATTTTTTGCGGTTTCTTCAGAAAGAGAATCAAAAACCGGACATTTGGCAGGATATTCGAGAAAATGTATCTGATTTCCAACATTTTGTAAAAGCATTCCACCAAAAAGCCGACGGACTTCGGATTCTGCAGTTTGTGAGAGCCAAACAGCAGCAACAACCTGATCTGGAACGAAATGCCTTATACGACAATTTCCATTTTTGGATGCCGGAAAAATGTCCAAATTGGCTTATGCCATCGCAACACTGGCACCAATACACCCTTGAGCAATTAAATACGCTTAGGGATTTGCTTTTCAATGAAGAGGCCCAAATGAGAACCGATTATGGATAGATACCACTAATATGTGAAAATCCTATACGATCAACACAACATCAAAAAGCAAAAGTTTCTTTTAAATCTTCATAATTTGCAACTTTTAACACTTTTTTGGTTGCTATTAATAATAAATGCAGCTATCATGTTAAAAAAGGCAAATTTCAACTTAACTCAACAACTGCGCACTTTTTATCACTAATGATGTTGTTTTTATGGCAAAATCTAACTTTTGACCATTATTTTTCATAATTTATTAAAATCAATGGTAAAAATATTTACTTTTACCTATAATAACTAAAACATTATGGTAACAAATAAAAATTTTGAAGTAGTAATTCTTTGTGACGAGGAAGCTAAGGTGGATTTGCTAAAGGGCTTATTATCAAAATATTATTCCATTAACATTGCCTTTGTATGCCACCATACCGCAGAAGCGGTGGATTATTTGAACAACCACACCCCTATGATCTTTTTCCTGGATTTGGGATTTTCAGAGGTATTGCACGACATCAGAAAACCTCCTTTTATCGTTGGACTGTGTGACATGATTCATACAAAAAAGGTGAAACAGTTTCTTAAAATGGGATTTTTTGAGGTGTTTTACGCACCTTATACAGAAAGGGAGCTGAACAGCATCATGGGGAAAATCCTGAACATATATGGAACGTACAACAAACTGGATCAAAAAATGCTGCAACGAGTGGAGGAGCAAACCATGTCGTACAACCAAGACGATCAGACCCCGAAATCCATCTTTATCATGGGCACCCGGAACGAGGAATCCATCCGCATTGTTTTCGACAATGTCCTGTATTTCAAAAAAGTGGGGAATCAAGTGTGCGTCTATTTTGAAAATGGTTTCAGAAAATATTTCCGTAGTAATCTGAAAATGTTCCACAACAAATTCCCT
>JAFPKH010000416.1:0-4387 GCA_017424825.1 Treponema sp.
GCACCTCAGGATCAACGTCATCAACATAATTCTGCTGGATGTAATAGTAGAGGGTATTGATTATATCAAGATAGCGCTTGTCCTGTTCTGTTTTGAGGTTTGCGGTATCTGAAGGAGATTTTGCAAAACACTGCGAGGCAGCTATGGACAGGAAAAACACTGCCAATGCCTTGGTTATCCGGCGACCTAACGTCATATGTGAATTTTTACTCATACTCATATTCTATGCGTTTTACGCAAATTTTCAAGGGTTATTTAGGAAAATCGGCATATATGGGAACCGCTGATTAATATGGGAAACAAAAAGCGCGTCTCAAACACATGTTCAAGGCGCGCCGGTAATTCATCATGGAACTGGAAAATCAGCCGAGGAAGACATGACCCTGCTGGTCTATAGCCAAAATGGACTTGCAGTCAGAACAGCGGAATCTGCCGCTCTTTGCTGCCTTGAGCTTTCTTGAGCATACCGGGCAGTTGAACACTTTCGGGAATACGGAGCTTTCTGTAGGTGCACCGCCTTTCTTGAAGAAATCCACCGCATCTGCAAGCGATTCCTTGATATTGAAGAACTGGCTGAATCCAAGGAGCTGGAAAACTTCATAGACCTTGGGCTGTATGTTCAAAAGGACTATGTCACCGCCCTTCGGCTTTACGAGCTTCAAAAACGCCGTGAAAGAACCGATTCCGGTTGAAGAAACATAGTTGAGGCATGAGCAGTTGAATATTATGTTTACGAAGCCAGCGCTTACGATTTTTCCGACCTGCTTCTGAAAATAAACCGAATTATATGTGTCAATGTATCCGTTCAAAATGACCATCACACAATTATCAACTTCCTGAACTTTATCAAGCTGCATTTTAAGACTGTCGTCTTTTTCGTCATTAAATCCAGGGACAAAATCGTTAGCCATAAAATCCTCCAGCGAAAACGTCGCTTTAACTTTTTTTCTATTTCCTTTTCAATAAAACTATATATCAACGGTTCCTTATATACTACTAAAGTAACCGCTATTAGTCAAATTAGAAATTGAAAATCTTTGAATTAAAATGGAAATTCAGGAATTCCGCAGCGTTCAAGGATTCCACCCCTTGTCCACGTTGAGAAGGACTCCATTCAAATCCGGTGATTTCATGAGACTGACCGCCTGAATAGCAACTGACTTTTCTTCGACCAGCAGGCAATCAGCAGGGGCATTCCTTGTAAATCCGGGAAAAATTCCGTTGCAAGTTATCCCATGTTTACCATATTCGGCAGATATGGACTTTATTATTACCGAAATTCCAGTTTTCGCACCGGCATAAGCTGCGTTGGTTCTGTACGGATTGATCTGGAACGTCCTTGTACCGCCGAAAAGCAAAATCCTTCCGAATTTACGCTCCATCATTCCGGGCAAAACAGATGAAACAGCAATTCCGGGGAGCGCATAATCATCCACCGCCATTTTAAGCCAATCGCAAGATTTCGTTTCATGAAGCGGCTTTTGGATGAAAGGTCCGTAGGTAAAAACCAGTATGTCGCATTTTTCAAGCTTCTCCCTGATTTCACCGCGCTCAAGTTCTCCGGGGCCTTTGTCAAAATCCACATGCACCGTTTTTATGGAAGTTCCGCCTTCAATGCCGTGCCGGCCAGCAACAGTAACGACAGAGCCTGATTTTTCCAGAAGATACGCAATCTGAAGCCCGATTCCCCCGGTTCCGCCGATTACAAAAGCATTTTTTCCGTCCAAACTAAAATCCTGCATGGAGCCATTATAGCCTAAAATCAATAAAAGCGGTATAGTCGGATATATGAATCTTGATAACATAGTGATTGTTCTGTGCCGCCCGGAAGAAAGCCGGAATGTCGGTGCCGTATGCAGGGCAATGGCAAACAACGGCATACATACGCTCAGGATAGTCGGTAAGAAAGAAGACTTTGACGAAGAAAGAGTCAGGATTCTTGCCATACATTCAGCATACATCTGGGAAAACGCTGCTTTTTATGATTCCATAACGGAAGCCACAGCCGACTGTGCATGTGCCGCAGGAACGACAAGGCGCAAGGGTAAAAAACGCTTCAAGCTCCAGCTCCCGGAAGATTTCGCGCAATCAGCCGATTCAGTCACCGGAAACGGAGGAAAAGTGGCGGTTGTATTCGGAAACGAGCGCACCGGATTGACAGATGAAGAAACAGACCAGTGCACTACGGGAATCACGATACCTTCCAGCCCGGATTTTGCGTCCCTTAATTTAAGCCACGCCGTGCAGATTATGTGCTACCATCTTTTCAGGACAAACCGAAGCGACATTTCAGGATGCACGCCGGTTACGCTTGGACGCCTGGACAAAACGGTGGAATCCATTGCGGACAGCCTTCAGGAAATAGGATTTTTCTCGGTTACAGGAAGGCCGGACATGGAGCAGTTCTGGAGGACAATACTTTCACGTGCGGCATTGAGCGAAAAAGAAGCCCAGTATGTCGAGCATGTATTCAACAAAGCGGCGGGATTCTCAAAAAAACACGCAGGTCATAACGGTAATCCATAATATGAAAGAAATGGTTTTGGGCATTGCCGTAATAGCGGTAATAATACTCCTGGCATGGCTTATAGGAAAAAGCTTCCATAAATCAAAAAAGGAAACAAAAGAAAGCCGGAAGCTCATAAAAACGGCGCAGAATTCCAATCTTCTGGTAACATGCCCGTTGTGCGGCAGCTTTCTTCAAAAAGGACAGGATTTGTTCAGCCGTGTATACCGCCCGATGAACGTCCCCGACCAATTATGCACGATAAGCGGATGCCCCCACTGCTTTCCCCTTCCAGAACCAGGCGTAAAAAGAACATGCCCGGTCTGCGGAAAAAACGTACCTGCAAAAGACGGATACCTGACGGCAAGGCTCTTCAACAAAACCGACGGCAAAAAACACGTGGTCGTAACAGGCTGCACCGAATGTTCCAAGCACGACAAAGTTTAGGCATAAAGAAAGGCAAAGAAACGCAACTGGATTTTTTTATGAAAATGCGCAATAATGGTTACATCTCTTAAAGCAGAAGTTTTTAGAAGCTTCCATAAATCTGTCCGGTAATATTGCTATCGAACAGATCTATTTATTTCTGAAAAAGGAAAAGGATATGGGCGGAATATTTGGAGTGGTCTCCAGGGACGAGTGTTCTTTGGATCTGTTTTTCGGTGTTGATTATCATTCGCATTTGGGAACAAGGCGCGGAGGTCTTGCCGTCTATACTGCGGAAAATCAGTTCAAGCGTTCAATCCATAACATACAGAATTCACCGTTCAGAACCAAATTTGAAAACGACATCGGTGAAATGAAAGGCAGGCTTGGAATCGGATGCATATCTGACTATGAACCACAGCCGCTTTTGGCACGCTCACATCTCGGCAGCTTCGCAATAACCACGGTAGGCATAGTCACGAACAAAGACGAGCTGATCGACGAGCTTATAAAAAGCGGAGGCGCATTCCTTGAAATGTCAGGCGGGGAAATCAACCAGACGGAGCTGATCCTTGAGCTGATGAACACGCAGAAAACGATCCTTGACGGAATAAAATACGTCCAGCAGAAGATAAAGGGGTCAATCACCATGCTCGTGGCCACACCGGATGGAATTTTCGGGGCAAGGGACAGATTGGGACGCACTCCTCTTCAAATCGGAAAAAAAGACGGCGCGCACTGTCTCTCTTTTGAAAGCTTCGCATACCTGAACCTCGGATATCACGATGAGCATGAGCTTGGACCGGGAGAAATAGTTTTCGTAACAGCCGACAAATATGAAATCCTGCAGCAGCCTCAAAAAGAGATGAAAATCTGCACTTTCCTCTGGATTTACTACGGATACCCCACTTCCTGCTATGAAGGCGTAAACGTCGAGACCATGAGATACAACTGCGGAAAATACCTTGCAAAAAGGGATAAAGACAACGTTCAGCCTGATTGTGTCGCCGGAGTACCGGATTCAGGAACAGCCCATGCAGTCGGATACGCAAACGAAGCCGGAATTCCGTTCACAAGGCCGTTCATCAAATACACACCCACATGGCCGCGTTCATTCATGCCGACCAGCCAGGAACAGCGCAACCTGATTGCCCACATGAAGCTCATCCCGGTAAAGCAGCTTATAGAAAACAAAAAAATCCTTCTTATAGATGATTCCATAGTCCGCGGAACCCAGCTCAGGGAAACGACGGAATTCCTGTACCGGTCGGGAGCAAAGGAAGTGCACGTGCGCCCGGCATGTCCTCCGATAATGTTCGGTTGCAAGTACCTGAATTTCAGCCGCTCAAAATCAGAGATGGATCTTATTGCCCGCCGCGTCGTAAAGAAGTTCGAAGGTGAGGACGTAAGCCCCGAAACGCTTGCAAAATACTGCGATCCTAACACTCCTGAATA
>JAFPKH010000417.1:0-5761 GCA_017424825.1 Treponema sp.
AGCCTGAAAATAAAAAGCGACCATGACGATTATTTTTTGAGCGCATCAGCAGACGGAATTTCATCTGACATAAAAGGCCAGACAAAATTTCTTTCAAGCGAAGTCGCATGCGGATTCACCGGTACAATACTTGCGCTTTATGCAAATGCATCGCCCGAAGGAAAATCCGGCTGGATAAAATTCAGCTGGCAACCGAAGCGCTAGAATCTTCTACTACGTCAGAACCGCAAGTTTTTATTGAATTCAAAAAATCTGACATATAATCCGGCGGAATCTTTTCTTGGCGCAGGCAACCTTTTTCTGCAGTCAGCCTTAGCGAAAGAAATGTATTCCTCTCAGATTCTGTAAGATTTCTTGGAACCACGTCGTTTTTCAGGCGTGCACCGGGTTCAGCGGAATTGAAGAATTTTTCCCATGTGTTTCCGTCCATGCACATGCTTTCGGTTTTCATCCAAGTGTTCCTGAATGCAGAAAGAACGTCAAAGCAATGCTCGCTTATATCACCGAAATAAATCAGCTGATAGTGGGCGAACCATTCGCAGAGTTTCAGTGCATTGACGGCGTAATCCGGGCCATAAATGCAAAACACATGTTCAGAAGGCGGGAATGTCTGAAAAACCGTTTCATCATTGACAATCAAAACCGTGGTTATGCCTTTTAGAAAATCAGTATAATTCAGGCGGATAAAATCATGGAGCGTAAATGAAACTTCTTTCGGAACAAGCCTGTCAAATTTCAAGGGCGACTGCTTTGAAAGTGATCGGAAGCGTATTGAAAACGGTTTTCTCAGACTGCCCTGCTCTCCGGTGCTAATCGGTTCGATCTCCGCCGCCTCGGATTTTACAACGGGCATCTTTTTTTCAAGCGGCGCAGCTTCTTCAACAACGGGCGGTTCATTTTTCACAGGCACTTCAGTTTCAGCAGGTTTCGGAAGCCAATCCCTTTCATCTTCCAAAAATGACTGCACGATTTTTTTATGCCGTTCCATAAAATCCACGCTGACATGAAGCACCTTGTCATTCTGGGTGTCATTCGCATAGAACACGCACTGGGTTATGTTGTGCCAAAAAACAAGTCCGTCCTTGTGAAAAACAGTCAGATCCTTTACATGCTTTTTCGCCCAATTCCTCAGCTGCATGTACGGCAATACTTCATCCTGATAAAGGACTTCCAATGCAGATTTAAGATTTTCAACGCGGTCACGGATGCCGATATAATCAAGGTAGTCGTTTTCTTCTGCAAAATAAACCCTTTTCAATATTGATTTGCGTCCGTTGCTTCTGGTCTGCACTGTTTCCATTTCAAGCGAATAACCGACTCCGGTCTTATCTTTGCTGTAAAGAAAAATATCGGCAACTTCAGGAGAAACATCTTTCAGGCTTTCGCTAAAACGCTCGGTGTTCCTCAAAATCTCCAAAGGGAAAAAATCTTCAACGTCAGAACCGTCATGTCCATCCGGTGAGCAGCATATTTTATCTATCGTTTTATTCAGATATTCCGTAAAAAATTCGGATGCCTTTTTTTTAATTTCCCCAATATTCATTTTTTAATTCCCACCAAATCTTTTTCTGCTGACCAGAGTTTCATCTGCCTATTATTCATTAGTTGTGCTTTTTTTTCAAGACAAAAAGAGCCTCTTGAAATTTTCTTCTATTGCCGCACCCATTTTTGAAACCGGGACATGGCGTTTTGCAGCTATGTAATCATAAACATAAGTCAGATTTTCCGGAGTGTTCAAGGTGTTTTTCAAAGGAACCGGCGCATAATAAGGAGAATCAGATTCAATGAAAAGGCGGTCTTTCGGAACATACTCGATTATTTCGGCCATATCCTGAGCGCCTTTTTTGCCTGAATAAGTGACTGCACCGCTGAAACTGACATACCATCCGAGGTCAAGGAAAAAATCAAGCTCCGACTTATCATAGGAATAGCCGTGGATAACGCCTTTGTTCCATTTGATTGCTTTCAGAACGTCGGAAGTTTCACGGAATCCTTTTCTGGAATGAACGATTACCGGCATGTTCAGCTTTTTTGCAAGGGTCATTTCCAGGGCAAACAAATCCCTTTCTTCAGAAATCGTCTGATTGTCAAAATAATCATGCTCGCGGCCTTCATAGTCGGCAGATTCCCAATCATGGTCGATTCCGCATGGTCCGATTGCAACAAGGCGGCCGGCAAATTCATCGTCGGAATTTTTAAAATCATTTATTGTATTTTCAAGCGTTTCGATGTAAGAGTAGCGGTTTTCGATGGAGTCCAAATCTCCCGTAATGCCTGCGCAAAAATAAATCATCTGGCGGGCATTTTTCTGCGCTCTTTCATCTTCAATCAAATCAAGAGCTTCCCTGATTGCATCAGCACGCTGAAAGATGTCATCGGCCTTTATACCGGCATCCAAGGCAAAGAGTGGTTTTGATCCGGCCATACGCTCAAAAATTTCAGCTCCATAACCAGAGCCGCCTTCTTCCGTCATCTTTGAAAAATTAAAAAGGATATCAGAATACATATTTCTATTTCTCCTTGCTTTCCGGTTCATCGGATTTTTTTAGAAAAAATTTCCTTAGGATTCTTTTTATTCCCAATGTGATTGCAATGCAGAGCGGAAAAAACGGCGTGAACGGACCTGCCCAAAATGCAAGGCAAGATGAAGCGACCACAAAGCACCACTTCCACTTGAAAATAAAATACAAAATATAGCAAAGCCATACAGGTGAATATACGACCGCAACGACGATTCCGAAAATAATGAATGTCTTTACATCCTTGATTTCGGACTTAATATATCTCCAAAGCTTTTTTGCCTTCAGCTTTATCCATTGCCAAAATTTCTGAAGCCGGCTTTTCCTTGCCAAGCGTCTTTCTTCTTTTTTTGCAGAATCATTTTCCATGATATAACAGTAATACATTTTTGAAAAAAAAGAAACCGCAGCACAAATGGGCGTAGTCCATGCAAAGCAATGTTTTTTATGGAAATGTGCTGTTTGTTCATGCAAATCGGTTCTCCTCCAAGAAAAAAATTTCAGGACTCAGCATCTTTTGTTGAACATGTCGAGTTCCTGAATTTTCAAATACAAATTGTTAGAGTGGGAAAAATTCATTATAATATCTCTAAATTGCAAACTCAGGGAAAAATATGGACGTAAATCAGCTGAATTTTATTTTGGAAAACACACCGGCGGAACAGAACATTATGCTTGTGGGAAAGCATGGGATAGGAAAAAGCAGGATTCTTGAAGAATATTTTTCTAAAAAAGGCGAAAAAGTCGTGACTTTGTTTTTGGGGCAGATGAGCGACCCAGGCGACTTGATAGGGCTTCCGTCAAAAGATGAAAAAACAGGCAGGACAGATTTCATGCTTCCATATTGGTTCCCGGTTGACGGAAAACCAGTCGTGCTTTTTTTGGACGAGCTTAACCGTGCGCGCCCTGAAGTTTTGCAGACAATCATGGATTTGACGCTCAACAGAAAGCTTGCAGGAAAATCATTGCCGGAAGGAAGCAGAATCATTAGTGCGGTGAACAACGGAAATGAATATCAGCTCACGGATTTGGATCCAGCTCTCGTAAGCCGGTTCAACATCTATGAATTTTCCCCGACCGTGCAGGATTGGCTTGATTGGGCAGAAAAATCAGGATTGGACAAACGTATCATTGATTTTATCTCTGAAAATCCTGAATATCTTGACGGCGACAACAGCGCAGAATCTTCATCGCTTGAAAAAACTCCCGACCGAAGAAGCTGGGAACGGACAAGCAGCATAATCAAAAAATTCGATGAGCTGACAGATTTCCACAAACCGATCGTCACGGGAATCATAGGAGCGGAAACTACTGCACTGTTTTTTAAATTCCTAAGCCAAAACAATGTCCCGTCGGCAAAAAACATTCTGTGCGGTGATTTTGATTCTGCCGGAAAAAAATTTGAAAAACTTTCACCAGTCGATTTTACTCAAATAAATACGGCGGTTTTTAATTTCATTGAATCCATGAATTTCAGCGGCGGTCAAAAAGATTTGGTTTCAAAAAACCTGGAAAAATATTTTGATTATATCTCTGAAAAACAAAACAAAGAAATCACACTGCATTTTATTTCGTTGATCAGTGCGAAAAATTTTCCGAGCGCTTTGTTTTTCATTTCTACGGAATGCAATTCAGTTTACAAAAAAATTTTTGAGGCACTGTAGAATTGATAAAATCTTTCGTAGAAAAAACGCTTTCTGAAATTTCTCAAAAATGGTTTTACACGGAGCCGCTTTTATTTTCTGTTTTAAAGACACATTCTGTTTTAAAAAACGAAAATCTTTCAATCCCGATGCGCACCGGACGGATGGTCATTGAGTATTCAGAAACCGCACTGGAAAATCTTCCGCCTGAACAAATAGAAGAATATTTGAAAGTCGAGACATACAGGATTTTACTTTCGCATCCATATTCAAGGAAACCGTATCATGCACAAAATGCAATCCTTTTGATGGCAAGCGATGCGGTCATAAATCAGCTCTGCAAGATTTCAGTGCCTTTGCGCGGCGTTGAATTTTTAAAACGTGAAATCGGGACGTTCGCAAATTTTCCTGACATGAGCTTTGAGCAATGGTACAAATACATTTTCGATCTTATAAAAGACACCAGGGGCGGCACCAGTGCAGGGTTCAGCGCATTTGATTCCGGGGATTTTGACGAAAGCACCGAGCTATGGGAAGAAAACGAAGAAGCGCAAAAGAACATACGCTCACAAATCCAAAAAGCAGATGCAGATGAAGGATGGGGAAGCTTGAGCGGCAATGCAAAACGCACGCTTAAAGAATCCGAAGATTTTTCATTTGATTACAGACGTGCGCTCAACAGATTCCGCCAGAACATCGTAAGCGCAAACCGAAATCTTACACGCATGAGGCCAAGCCGCCGTTATGGATTCAATGCAATGGGAAGCCGTTATGAGCGCAAGGCAAACATCTTGATTGCTGTAGATTCAAGCGGCTCAATACAAGAAGAAAGTTTTTCTCATTTTTACAAAGCGATAAAAAACATTTTCTTTTTGGGAATCATAGAAAAAATCGACCTGATTTTTTTTGACGTGAATTTGAAAAATACGCAGGCTGTAACTTTCAACAAAAACGTAAATCTTTCTGAAATAAAAGGAAACGGCGGAACGGATTTTCAGTGCGCAATAGATTTTTTTGAATCTCATGACGCAGATTACAGCGGACTGATAATTTTCACCGACGGAGAAGGAAATCCACCGAAGATAAAATCTTCAAAAAACATATTATGGATTTTGGACACAAGGCTTGCCTACGAAAAACACAGGCAATGGATAGAAACTTCATGTTCATCGGCGGCAACTTATCTGCCGTTTTAGAAATTCACAGGAGAAAAAAATGTACGAAGACGTAGAAGCTGATTTTTGGAAACAGATTTTAATCACGATGCAGCAAAAAAACATGACGCGCTTTGACGGAGAACCGCTTTATTTTGACGGAGCGGCAAAAGCATTTGATGAATTTTCAAAAAAGCATCCTGACATAAAGGCAAGTTTTGAAATGTCTTCATCTTATGCAACTTGTGAAATGGAAATTTCCGCAACGATAAAACTCAGGCTTTTTATACAATCGCAAATAAAAGGAACGCTTTTACAGCAGAACGGAACCGATTTCATAAAAATTGCCGATGCAAAATTCCCGAACAATCCATTTACGGAAATCGAATTTTTCTTTGAGCATAAAGACGAGTATCTGAATCAGCTTGCGGAAATAAAATCAGAT
>JAFPKH010000418.1:0-2960 GCA_017424825.1 Treponema sp.
CACGGTGATTCCATGATTTTTTTGCAAAGACTTTATTCGAGCGGAGGGTTTAATACCCCGCCCCTCTGGGGCGAAACAAGGGGTATTAAATCCGACTGCAATACCTTATGAGAACACCATACCGTGCCACAAGGTGGCGTATTGCTCTGCGGCGGGGTTGGTGATTTAAATTGCGCGAAACTGAGTTTGGGTATATTATATTTTGCAGGAGGCATGGTATGGCTGGACTTGCGATCATAACCGGGGCAACGGGCGGAATAGGAAATCAATTTGTTAAGAGCGCCTGCCGGTTTGATGATATAGATGAAATCTGGACGGTCGGGAGAAATAAAGAAAAACTGGAATCGTTAAAAAATCAATATCCAAAAATTACGGCGGTTGAGGCAGATTTTTCCAAGGACGGTGTTTCCGTTATTGCCGAACTTATCAAGAAAAAAAATCCTGATATAAGGTTGCTTATCAACAATGCTGGAATTGCATATATGGGGCAGTTTGAAAAAATGTCCGTTTCTGATGTGGAACGGTTTTGCAAAATCAACTGCAGCGCGCCATCGGAACTCATGTCGATTGTCCTTCCGAATATGAAAGAGGGAGCAAAAATCATCAACGTTTCATCGGCATCATCATTTCAACCGAATCCATATCTCAGCATGTATTCAGCGAGCAAAGTTTATTTGAAAAATCTTTCAAGGGCGCTCAACGTTGAACTGAAATCCAGAGGAATAAGCGTGACTTGCGTGTGCCCCGGATGGGTTGATACAGAAATGCTCCCCAGAATGCAGAACGGAAAAAAGGTTAAATACGCCGGAATGCTAAGTGCGGAAAGCGTTGTCCGAAAAGCCCTCAAAGACAGTGCGTGTGGTAAGGAAATGTCTGTCCCCGGATTTTTTGCAAAATATTTGAGATTCTATTCAAAAATCATGCCGGCAAAAATAGTTATGAAACAATGGCTTATGATTATGAAAAAATATTTATGATGAAACGGAACATGTCCGTCCGAAAAAAACGTTCAATGTTTATAAAGCTTTGCAGTCAAAAGTTTTTATCGATCCATCTGGAGAAGTTTTTTATGCTGATTAAAAATTTTTAAAAAGAATTTGACAAGTTTATTTAAGAGTGTTATATTGACTATGGAAACTGATTTAGTCAAATAGGAGTGAAAAAGATTGCCCAAAAGCTATTCGGATCAGGAAAAAGAATATATTGTCAGTCGCTTGAAGGAGGAGGCGGTGAAATGCCTTTCCCAATACGGTGTCCGGCGCACGACCGTTGATGAACTCGTAAAGCGCGTGAACATTCCGAAGGGGACTTTTTATCTTTTTTATAAATCCAAGGAATTGCTTTTGTTTGAAGTCCTTCAGGAGCTGCATGATAAAATCAACAATGACTTGGCAAAAGAGTTTTCAAGGCTTCCAAAAAAATCCATGTCACGGGATGCTTTGACAGATTTGATTTTTCAATTTTTCAAAAAGTCAGAGAAAATGCCTGTACTGAAACTTCTTGATAAAGATGAAGTGGAATTGCTTGCGCGAAAACTTCCGCGCGAAGTGATAGACGCTCATTTTCAGGATGACACAGATACAGTTGAAAAAATGCTTTCCATGCTTCCGATAAAAAAAGATGTGGATGTTAAAATAATAAGCGCAGCCTTTCATGCAATTTATTTTGCGACGCTTCACAAAGATGATATCGGAAACGAGCATTATGATGATGCATTGCGTTTGCTGATTTACGGAATAGTAAAGCAGATTATGTAGGCAGATGTTTAGTCCGGATAAAAACCGGGCTTTTGTTATGAGATTGTTTGACTATATAAACAATTTTGGTCAAATGTATTTAAGGAGAAAAAGATGATAGAAGTAAACGGCCTTGATTTTAGTTATACAAGAAAACCTTTTATCCAAGACATGACTTTTTCTGTTTCCGAAGGTGAAATATTCGGTTTTTTAGGACCTTCGGGGGCTGGAAAAAGTACCCTGCAAAAAATCCTTTTGGGAATGCTTCCGAAATATCATGGTTCGGCGATTGTGAACGGTATCGAATGTAAAAAGCACAATTCAGATTTTTATCAAAATATCGGAGTGGATTTTGAATATTCCACCATGTATGAAAAACTTTCTGCAAAGGAAAACCTGAATTTTTTTCATCGCTCTATAAAAATAAAATCCGTTCCATCGATGAGCTTCTTTCTTCTGTCGGTCTCGAAAATGATGCTGACAAACGTGTTTCAGATTTTTCAAAAGGAATGAAAAGCAGATTGAATTTTATAAAAGCTCTTGTCCATGATCCGAAAATTCTTTTTCTTGATGAACCCACAAGCGGACTTGACCCGACAAACAGCCGGATGATGAAAGATCTTATTTTGGAAGAAAAGCGCAAAGGAAAAACAATTCTTTTGACAACTCACAATATGCAGGATGCAATGGAACTTTGCGACAGGGTTGCGTTTATTGTAGGCGGAAAAATTTTTGCATTGGATAGTCCGCATAATTTGATTATGTCAAAAGGTGCTTCAAAAATAACATACACTTGGATTGAAAACGGTGAACAGAAAGCCGCATGTTCACTTGAAAAAAGTTCGGAAGATAAGCGGCTTCAAAAACTGATTTCAGAAAACCGCTTGCAGTCAATCCACAGCAGCGAACCTACGTTGAACGATATCTTTATGGAAATAACCGGGAGGACGCTTGTATGAGATTCAAAAATCTGCTCGTTTGGGATATCAGGTTTTCACTATTTTCCTCTATTTTTTCATTATGTAGAGCCAATACATGATTATCATTGTTATTATTTTTATATTTTATTAATTTAATATTCTGCATTTTTTCTACTGAAGTAATTTCATTTTTTTTCTTTGAAGAAAAATAATCTCTCTTTCCTGAATAATTATCTTCTCGAACTTTGCTAATATTTTCCTTAGAAGAACTTTTTTGTATATGATTATTAATATTATTATTATG
>JAFPKH010000419.1:0-2714 GCA_017424825.1 Treponema sp.
CGTCATGATGTCATCAAAGTTCGGGAACCTTTCCTTTCCGCCGTAATATTCGTAGATGATGCGTGCGCATGAAGGAGTGATTCTGCTTTCTCCCTTGTACTTTCCTTTAAGCTGATTGCGCTCAAATTCACTAGAATGATGGTCGAACCAAAGTCCGCATCCCTCAACGAACGGAACGTTTGCAAGACAGTCGTTGCTGTCAATCGGAACAAGTCCGTCCTGTAAATCTTTCGGATGTGCGAATTTCCAATGGTCAATTATACCGGCTTCAAGAAGAAGCGCACCGCAGGCCAGTCCGTCAAAATCAGAGCGAGTAACAAGTCTCATAGCCATATTTTATCCTCTCAGTTTATTTTTGTAACTTATATTTTACCAGATAAGCCGTAAAAAGATAGTGGCAAAATCAAATTTTCGAAAAAAAACTTTTGAAATTTCACCCAACCATTTTGGAAGATTTCTTCTATATTATATATCCGTGTGCATATTGCATGGATTAATCAGAAAAAAAATGCTAGCATGATTGCATGGACATAGAACATTTTTTTATTGAGCGTGGAACCGGGGAGCCTCTGATTCTTCTTCATGGAAACGGTGAAGATTCAAGTTATTTTTCAAATCAGATGGAAGCCTTTTCTGCCGCATACCATGTTTTTGCGCTTGATACAAGAGGACACGGAAAAACAGAAAGGGGAACCGAGCCTTTTACGATCAGGCAGTTTGCGGACGATCTGCTTTCGTTCATGGACAGCCGCGGATTGGACAAAGCAAATGTCCTGGGTTTTTCAGACGGTGCAAACATCGCTATGATTTTTGCAATCAAATATCCGTCCAGAACAAACAAGCTGATTTTAAACGGCGGAAATCTTGATGCAGGCGGAATAAAAGCTTCAACACAGATTCCGATAGAGATAGGATATAAAATTGCAAATGCATTCGCAAAGAAAAATCCGAATGCAAAAGCCAATGCCGAAATGCTCGGCCTCATGGTGAACGACCCGAACATTTCTCTGGAAGATTTAAGGAAAATAAAATCCCCGGTGCTTGTCATCGCCGGAACGAACGACATGGTGAAAGAAAAGCACACGAGGCTCATTGCAGAAAACATCGACGGTGCGGAACTTAAATTCATAAAAGGAAATCATTTTATCGCAAATAAAAAGCCGGAGGAATTCAATAGGGTGGTCATGGAATTTTTGCATGGGTAAAAATGCCTGAAAGAAGCAATTCATTCCGACCCATAATATCCCGGAATAAAAAACACTATGCTGTCATTTGGATTCCGGGATTTGTTTTAGTTCAAAGCTGTGCTTTTAATATAATCAAAACTTAACGGTGCGCGGGGCAGATGCAAAGCTTGAGAATGTTGCCGTTGCATTTTTGAAATAAAGCACTTCGGTGTTGTCGTCATCGGCGGAATACATTTTCTGAAGCTCCGGATAATGTGAAAGCATGTCTGCTTTTGCAGCGCGGTTTTCGTCACGGACAAGTTCGCCTGCAAGCCTGAGCCATTGACCGCTTGAACCGTCGAAGCAGCAGATTTCAACGTGCGGATTTTTTTGAATCTGCTTTGAAACTTCCTTGCTTTTTCCTGTCTGGATGTAAAGCTTTCCGTCAAAAAGATTTATCGTGCCGAACGGTCTGTTACGAGGCTGCCCGTCTTCAACCGTCGCAAGATAATATGTTCCGCATTTTTTTATAAAATCATAAATCTCGTTCATTTTTTTTCTCCTGACTTATTCTATCATTTTTTATATTTTTTATGGAAGAGCTGAGATGCAAATGAAGATTTTTTTTCTGTAAAAAGATTGACAAGTTTTATTTTTCATAATAATCTAAAAAAAATAGCTTGATCCAATTTAGGAGACACATAGCCGATGATAATGTAATCTGATTTCCGCAATTTATTTTTCTCTTGTGAGATTTTATTTTGGAAGTCAGTTGCATTTTTTTTCCGGCGTTGCTTTTTGCAGCTGCTTCCGTATGGAGGCATATATGTCAGTTCAAATCACTAATCTTAGTTTTTCTTATCCATCTTCTCATTCTGTTTTGTTTGAAGATTTTTCTTTGCAGATTTCCAGCGGCTGGACTTGTATTGCCGGGAGCAACGGTTCGGGAAAAAGCACTCTCCTAAAATTGATTTCGGGATTGATCTCTCCTGATTCCGGGAAAATTTCTACGGACGGTGAAACTGTCTATTGTCCGCAGGAAAGTTCCGAGATACCGGAAAATCTTTACAACGCATTTTGGAGCGGCGACAATGATGTGCGAAGATTTTTTTCTCAGCTCAATGTTACCGAAGAGATGCTCGAACGCTATGAAAGTCTTTCCGGCGGCGAAAAAAAACGCATTCAGATTGCATGTGCGCTTTCTGAAAAACCGTCCGTCCTGCTTTTGGATGAGCCGACAAATCACCTTGATTCCGCGACTTCAAAAATGATTTCCGATACTCTCAAACTTTTTGCGGGAACTGGAATCATTGTGAGCCACGACCGTTCGTTTTCCGATCTGCTTTGCACACGCACCATTTTTCTTTTCAATGAGTCGCATGCTTTTTCCGGCGGAAGGGATTGCACCGTCTATGATTCATATCCATGTGCTCTTACAAAAGCCCTTGAACTGAGGCAGAACAATTCGAATCAGTCCCGTGGTGAATGGGAAAAATTGAATTCAAAGCTTTCATCCGAAAAACAAAGAAGCAGGAAACTCGAAGCAGA
>JAFPKH010000420.1:0-2972 GCA_017424825.1 Treponema sp.
CATCGCGCTTTCGACCGGGCTTTTCATTTTAATCTTATTTCTTGGAATCTTCATAAAAGACAAGCTGTACATAATCATAGGGGCAATGACCGGCGGACTTTATCTGATTTCGGCTCTCCTAAGGGGATTGGATCCCACGACGGCTTTCGCACTGATCAAAAACGGTCCTGGACTCATCATACCGGAATATTTCGTGAACATCGCGAACGCTTTCGTAAGCACGGTGATTTTCGCATACATAATCAACGACTGCGTGCGTCCCCAAAAAATCCCTGGGCTTCTTTTTTCAAACCTTGCAGTAATCGGACTGATGTTCATAACGGTATTCGCAAGTCAAAGTCCAAAACTGGTTTTCATAGTGATCAACATTGGAACCATAATCTGCTGTACGAGCCAAATCATCGTGTGGATAAGGAACCTTAAATCCGGGCGGAAATCTTCATACACGGTGCTAGACGCATGGGTTCTTGCGCTTGCTGCATACATAGTGCTTAAAACGATCAACTTTATCGGGGTGATTTCGGGAAACACGCTGAACGTCGCCGACTTTGAATTTTTCATGCCGGAAAACATAATCTTCTTCCTTGTGACAATCCCGGCGCTCACTATAACGGCAAGACGCTATAGGGATAAAATTGCGGATCTTGAAAAACGGATAAATCAGAAAGATTCGGAATGCAGGCAGATTGACGACAGGCTTTTTTTACGCAGGACAGTGGACAAAATCCTCATAACGTCCCAGGCGGCCATACGCAATATGATTTTGATGCAGAGAAGCGAAAACAAATACAAGGAAACCGACGAAAAAACAACGACTTTCATTCTCACGTCGCTTGATCAGGGCATAAATCTCCTGACCATGGAATCGATTCTTGAAGCAGGGGTTCCGGCGGAAAGTCAGGCGGTAAACATTGAAGAAACCTTCATGGAGTGCATAAACCTTTTCGGACCGGTGGCACAAAAAAGAAACATAATCATAAAAACAAAAACCGAGGGAACCGAAAACAAAAGCGTGCTCATCAACAAGAACGTGCTTACTTTCCTTATTAACAGCATGATGATAAACACGACAAAATTCTGCCTTGAAAGCTCCAAGCTTACGGTGATTTTAAGACTGGACTCAGAAAACCTTGAGCTTCAGATAAAGACCATGACCAATCCCGAGCTTCATCTCCAGACAAAGGACTTCATCGAAAACTCCGGCCGCTCCGACTACCTGGGATTCAATCTGATGAAAAAAATCCTCACATGCTACGGAAGCGAATTCATAACGGAAGATTTGGGAACCGGATTCAGCTTTTCATTCACCCTGAACGTCGTGACAGGAGCCGTTTCCGACAAGGGGATGAGCCTTATAAGCGAGTACAAAAAAGATGCAGGAATCGTTCCGAAACCGCTCGACTCTCTTCTTTCGATAGAGGGAAAAGCCCCGACGATACTTTTTGCAATAGCGGACGACATTTCAAGAAAACTCACCGAAGATTTTTTGAACGGACACTGCCACCTCTACACGGCAGATTCAGGAGACCAGGCGTTCAAGATGCTCCAGACGGCACATGCGCTCGGAAACAAGCTTCCCGACATCATAATAAGCGACTACATACTTCCGGGTGTAAGCGGCATGGAATTTTTCAGGAAATGCAACAGCGAAGATTATCTGAAGGACATACCTTTCGTGTTCATCCTTCCGCCGTCATACTCCGACAAAATCGACAACCTCATGGCACTCGGAGTC
The DNA here is from genome assembly GCA_017424825.1 of Treponema sp. Classification (GTDB taxonomy): domain Bacteria; phylum Spirochaetota; class Spirochaetia; order Treponematales; family Treponemataceae; genus Treponema_D. Next base: position 1,736 of record JAFPKH010000420.1, read on the forward strand.
ACGGACTGCATAACCGCACCGTTCACGATGAAAAGAATCCTCCGCGCAATCTATTCCATATATTCCATGACGCACAAGATACGCAGGTCTGTCGTGAACCAGGTCAACAAGCTGCTTATGGGAGACCAGACTTTCATTTCACCGCAGCAGATTCCGGAAAAACAAAAGGCAAAGGAAGATTCCCTTCCGCTCACAAGCTCACAGTCCATGGTGTTTGCGCAGAGCGAGCTTTCCGCACGTGAAAAACAGATTGCCATGCTGATTGCAGACGGACTTACGGACAAAGAGATTGCAGAAAAACTGAACATCTCGATAGGAACCGTGACGACGCACAACAAAAAGATTTTCAAAAAAATGGATGTCCACAGCCGTATTGAGTTAGTGAACAAAGTCAGGTAAAATTGAATCAGGAGATATTATGTCAGGAAACACTTTCGGCACTTTATTCAGGGTGACGACATTCGGAGAAAGCCATGGCGAGGCACTGGGCTGCATTGTTGACGGATGTCCCGCAGGAATAGAAATCGATGCGGATTTCATACAAAAGCAGATGGACAGGAGAAAACCGGGCGCAAAGCAAAAAGATTCATCCGGCAAAGAGATTTTCAATGCGGCAGTCACGTCAAGGAGCGAAGCGGACAAAGCGGAAATCCTTAGCGGAATCTTCGAGGGAAAATCAACAGGGACACCGATTGCCATAATGATAAAAAACACGAGCCAGAAGTCAAAGGATTACAGCAATATAATGAATCTTTTCAGACCCGGGCATGCTGACTACACCTACCAGATGAAATACGGAACAAGGGACTACAGGGGCGGCGGTCGTTCAAGCGGACGTGAAACTTCGGCAAGGGTCGCTGCGGGAGCAATCGCACAGCTGATTTTGAAAAGATTCGGAATCAGCATAAGGGCATACACAAAAAAGGCTGCGGGAATTGAAATAGAGTCAGTTGATTTTTCTGAAATCGAAAACAACACTATGCGCACCCCGGACAAAAAAGCAGCGGCACTCATGCAGGAAAAAATCGAAGGGCTTAGGCGCGAGGGAAATTCAGCCGGCGGAATAGTAGACTGCATCATAAAAGGAGTTCCGGCAGGATTGGGAGAGCCAGTTTTCGACAAATTGGTTGCCCTGCTTGAACAAGCCATGATTTCAATCGGAGCAATAAAAGTATTTGTGTTCGGATGGGTATTCGTTGAAGCTTATTAAACGGTAAAATAAAACAACGACCAGATG
>JAFPKH010000421.1:0-7324 GCA_017424825.1 Treponema sp.
GATGAAGGCGTGGAGCTTAGGAATGCCGGAATTGATGCTCCAATCCTGCTTTTCAGCCTTTGTTCCCCGGAGGAAATCCATGATGCGGTGAGCCATGACATAACGCCTTTCGTGTTTGACCGTGACTATATCCGCATGGTTGACGATGAGGCCGGACGTCTCGGAAAAAAGAAGTTCCCGGTGCATCTTGCCGTTGATACAGGCATGGGTAGAATCGGCTGTATGCCTTCTGAGGCTGCTGATCTTGCATCTTTTGTGTGCGGTTCGGAAAATCTTTTTCTTGAAGGAACCATGACGCATTTTGCGACAAGCGACTGCAAGGATCCAGATTCAATTGAATATACGAAGCTTCAGTTCAAAAGATTTACGGATGCGATAGAAAGCATACGCGCCAGGGGACTGAATCCTGGAATCTGCCACTGTGCGAATTCAGCCGCGACTCTTGACCTTCCGAAAACCCACCTTGACATGGTGCGCCCGGGAATAATCGTGTACGGTTATGACGCAGGGGATGTCAATTCGGACTATCTTTCAAAAAAAGGTACCCCGATAGATTTGAAGCCTGTGATGACGCTTGAAACCGAAGTAAGCGCGGTACGGCATTTCAGCAAAGGTTCTTCAGTCGGATACGGACGCACATGGACAGCCGATAAAGACACCGACATTGCCGTTCTTACAATCGGATACGGCGACGGATTCGTCAGGCGTTTTTCTTCTGCAGGAATAAAGGTTTCGATTAACGGAAAGGAATATCCTGTGAGGGGAAGAATATGCATGGATCAGTGCATGGTCGATCTCGGCCTCGGTTCCGACGTCAAGAGATGGGACAGGGCCGTGATTTTCGGTTCAAAGGCTGACGGAGCAATGCAGACGGCAGAAGATATCGCAAGGATGACGGGAACCATTTCCTACGAGATAACGACTGTGCTCACAAGGCGCGTCCCTAGAAAATACGTGGGCATCTGATCATAATCCGGTTACGGTCAATTTTCCCTTATGAACTTTTTCACTTCCGAGACAAGGTAGAAGCTTCCGACAACCAGCAATGGAGTGCGGTCGCTGTATGCCTTAGCCAGGGCATGTCCTATCCCGGATTCAAAATCCATGTATGACACGAAATCCATGCCGGATCTTGCGAAAGCTGATTCTGCCCTCGGTAGGTCGGCTGCTTTTACCGTGCCCGGGATCGTAAGGGTTATGTGGGAGAATTTTCCTGCGAAAATAGGTGCGATGTCCTCAACGTCCTTGTCCGATGCACATGCGAAAAGAAGCTGCGGTTCTGAATCCTTTCCGAACACCTTGAAAAACGTATCCACTGTGAACGAGACGCTTGACGGTGTGTGCGCTCCGTCCAAAACAACCGGTCTTGGTCCTGATTCCATCGCCGTTATCTCGAATCTTCCGGGAAGGCTCGCCTTTGAAAGTCCGCGTTCTATGATTTTTTCGTCCATGTCCAGGAACGTTTTTTTTACCGCGACAGATGCCAGGGCTGCGTTGTCTGCCTGGAAGTCACCGAGCATTTTCAGGGAAACGTTGAGCGGCCTTGAAAAATATCCTGACTCCAGCGTAAAATCCATTGAACCCAGTAGATTTGTACGTGCATTTTTATTGACAGACTGAGAATTAGTTACATTTTCCTGTATATTTGTAAGTTTGTTTTTGTATACTAAGTTGGAAATCTTCGTTTCTTCATCTGCAAAAATTATCGGGGCGTTTTTTTCTTTTGCAATCTGCCGGAAAATCTCCCGGACGGAATTTTCCTTCTGCCTTCCGATTACGACGGGAACCCCTTCTTTTATTATGCCGCCTTTTTCCGCCGCAATCTTTTCGACCGTGTCTCCGAGATATTCGGTGTGCTCAAGCTCTATCCTGTTTATGCAGCAGCATTCCGGTGAAATTACGTTCGTTGCGTCGAGCCTTCCGCCAAGACCGACCTCGTACACCGCCCAAGTGCATCCGGCTTTCCTGAAACATTCCATGCCGTAGAGCGTCACAAGTTCGAACCAAGTGACCGGCCTACCACCGGGAAGATCTTCCGCTTTTATTCCACCGATTTTTCCAATCAAAGAGTCCGCGGCATCCTTGTACACTTCCGGAGGAAAATATCCATAGGGGCTTCCGATGCGCTCGCAGAAATCAAGTATGTGCGGCGATGTGTAAAGTCCTGTCCTGAATCCGGCTTCGGAGAGTATGCTTGAAATCATTTCGGAGACCGAGCCTTTTCCTTTTGACCCTGCCACATGGAAAGACTTGCAAAAGTCCTGTGGGTTCCCTGTTTCAGAGCACAGCGCTTTCATCGTGTCAAGCCAGAATATGTTTTTCTGGGGTGTCTTTTCAAAGTTGAGGAACATGTCCGCCCATTCGCAGAATTTTTGTGCCTCAAAAGCTGATTTTTCGGAATCTGTCATTGCTGTACGACCTCCTCCGAGAATTTTTCAAGCGTCCACTGGCTCATTGTGTACGCATAGTTGAAAGTTTCTACGGCTTTTTTTTCTTCCGCTCCGGCTGAAGGTCCTGCAATGAAGAACGGAACTATATTATAAAGGCTTTCGCTCTGCATGTCGCTTTTGTAGATAAGAAATCTTGCCGAAGAACCGTTTTCAAAATCCTTTCTGAACGTGTAGTCGGGCTGTCTTCCGTTTGCGTTGAAATCGACGAGCGCGCCGAGCCTCAAAAGTGATTCCGATTTCATCCTCGTGTAGCCGGTTAGTGCCTGAGGGTATACGAACGGATCAGCCCAGAACGATGCAGATGCGCTCAGGTAGCTTTTTATGGATATGTCAGTCTGGAACACGGTTTCCTTTCCGTGCACCCTGAATGCAGTCCTTGACGTGAGGTAGTCTGATTTTCCGAAGAAGATTTCGGTTATTATCTTTCCGCTTCCGTCGTAGAACCCAAGCTTGAACGCAGATTCTTCGCCCAGACCGAATGATTCCCATGCATCCTTTGTAGATGCGGCCGTATACACGTTCACTATCTGCGAGCATTTGTCAAGCAGCGTAGCGACGTTCTGGTTGTCGGCCGGCCATTTTTTTCCGGTCGATGAATCGGTTCCCACCCAGAATCCGCCGTTTTTTTCAAGCGTCACTTTCTGCATTTCACCGTCTTCGTCATTTTCCGAAAACGTTATGGACGCTATTTCCGGTATCTTGTTCACGTTCAGTACCGCTGATTTGACCGACGGAGCGGACGTTTTTTTTGTGAAAGGCATCATCGTGATTATGAAGACCAGAAGCAGAAAAATGTCGGCGCACAGGAAAATGAAAAGTCCCTTTTTTCTCTTTCGTTCTTTCGTGTCGTTCATTTCAGTAACCTCATGCTAAGTTTTTTCCTGTATGATGCAGTTGCCCATGCCATGACCGCAAGCATCAGAAGCGGAATCAGTATGGTGAATGCGAGCACCGGTATTTTTGCCCCGGAAAGATTTTCCTGAGTTACCTTGTAAAGCTCCGTGTTGGTCTTGCTTGATCTTTTAAGCTCCAGCAATGATTTTTCGCCGCTTACCGACATGAGGCTTTCTGCAAGGAAGTCAAGGCTCCTGGCATCTATTCCCGTTGTGGAAGAAGTGTATCCTATCATCTGTGAAGTGAAGGCGTACTGGTCTCCGGTTGCAATCAGGAAAGGTGTTTTTTCTCCCGGCCTTGAAGCTGATACCGCTATATTGAACTGTCCGGTTTCCTCTCCTTCTTCCGGTTCCTTTGACGCTGAGAACGGGTTTGTTATGAATTTGCCGTTGACCTTTGTGCTCTGCCATGCGTTTTTTCCGGTGTGAAGATAAGGTGCCACGACAGCATTGGAATCTGATGCGACTTCGTTGTCAAAATCGATTGCGCTCGGCCAGAATGCATAAAGTCCGTTGTCCGCGTTTTCCTGAGGTGAAAGCAGGGGCCACATTGAATACTCGGCGTACTCATCTTCGGAAGGAACCGTTTCTCCCGCCGCGTTCTGCGTGTAAAGCCCGATCGTGAAATTTTCCTTCCCGCTTGTGATTGTGTCCCTGTAGTAGATTCCGAATTCCTGAAGCCCGTACAGTACGTAGTCGCTCACCGGAATGACCGTCCAGTCTTTTTTTATGTCCACCGTATAAGGATTCGTTGCGATTATCACCTTTCCGTTCCTGCGTATGAAATTCATGAGAGCTTCCGAATCTTCCTGCGTGAAAAGAGATGTTCCAAGCACTATGAGCGGCACTTCAGGGAAAAGTGAGAACACTTCAGCCTTGCCGTCCTGTATTTCTGACGGTAGATATGTCTGGACTGCGTAGAATCCCTGGGTCTCAAGCCATGGCTTTATGTATCCGTAGTCATCGTCGAATGAAAGACCGTTGCCCACGACCACCTGCACGAGCCTTGTGTTTTCCCTCACGAGGCAGTCGATTTTTTCCGCCATGCTGAACTCAAGCGAAGAAGCCGAAAGTACGAACGGAACAGCCTTTATTTCACCTAGGTAGCTTATGATTACGGTCGAATATACGGTGGTGTATGAGGTGGTGTCTTTTTCAGTAGTCCTGATTCTCTGTCCCTGGATGCCGTATGCCGAAAGCTTTTCCTTTACGTTGTCCTTTGACGGGTCAACAACCGAGCATGATATGAAGCTTGATTGCGATGCGTACTCATGGAGGAAATCTTCTATGTCCCTGACTTCCGGGTATATGTTTTTGAGTGAAGAGCTTCTGTAGTACGTTATGCTCATCGGTTCCCTGATTTCGTCTATCAATGCCTTGCTGTATCCGCTGACCGAGAATTTTTTTGCCGCCGTTGTGTCCACCCTGAGATAGAGCCTGCTTGAGTCGGCAGAAAGCAATATGAACGCCGCTATTGAAAGTAAGGCCGTGCGCTTCATGAAAGCAGTAGCCCTTCCTCGTTTAAGCTCAAGTGCAGCGGTTCCTCCGAGCAGGAATATTGCCGCAGATGATAGGAAGAAGATTATGTCCCTTGTGTCGATTATGCCCTTTCCCGCCGCGTCGAAATGCCATGAGAAGGAAATGGATTTAAGCAGCGTGGAGACGAAATCACCCGGCTGCGTTATGTTCGAAATAAGGTGTGCGGTGTTTACGGCAAGGAGTGCAGCAGACTGAAGTATGAACGCAAAACCCGTGCTTTCAACTGCTGTATATAAAAGCACTGAAAATGAGCATGTGGAAAGAAGATAGAGCATCAGTGCAGAATATGCCGTTACAAGCGGTGAGAATTCAACGTTCCCGAACCATGACACGGCTGCCGGGACGAAAAGCGTCAGTATGACCGGTATTCCTGAGACCGTAAGCAGTGCGAGAGTCTTTGCTGCAATCAACGAAGGCGCCCTGTACGGAACCGAAAGATCTTCTTTTGTGTGCGGTATGAACGATCCAAGTGCCGGTACTGCCAGAGTGCAGATGTACGGTATGCCCGAAAAGAACCTGTGCAGGTCGGACGATCCTGATCCCGTGAAAAAACGCTGGAGCAGGAAAAAATTGAGGACTGCAAATACTACGGCGGCACCGCAGATTATGTATGTGAACGGCGTTATGGCGAGCTTGAAAAGGCAGTTTCTGTATAGCTTCTTCATATTATTCGAGGCTCCCTTCGTCAGTATCCGTGAGCGATATGAATGCTTCCTCCAGATTTTTCTTTCCTGACGCGGCGATTATCTGCTCTATCGTTCCGCTTGCCGCAATCTTACCGCGGTTCATTATGTATATGAAGTCGCACATCAGACGTGCCTCCTCTATCCTGTGGGTCGAATGTATGACGATCCTCTTTTCAGAAAGCTTTTTGACGGTTTTCCTCATCTTCGCGGTCTGAGCGGGATCAAGCCCTCCTGAGAACTCGTCAAGAACCAGGACTTTCGGATTGAAGCAGATTGCCTTTGCAAAGCTTGTCCTCTGAGTGTATCCCTTTGAAAGAGTTCCGACTTTCTGCGAAGCAACTTCCTGAAGATCAGCCGCCTTGAGCGCATACGCGACGTTTTCGGCTATTCTTTTGTCATCAAGTCCCCTTAGCCTTGCCTCCAGGTACAGCGTCTCCAGAACGGTGAGCTTTTTGTCAAGCTCCGGGAATTCCGGGACGTATCCTGTAATCTGCCTGATTTCATTGAAATCTTCAGTTCCGCATACAGAAACGGTTCCTTCCGTCGGGTAATGGAATCCTGAGAGGGCTTTAAGAAGCGATGATTTTCCTGCTCCGTTCGGTCCGAGAAGACCCACAACCTGGCCTGCCTTTGCCGTAAAATCTATGCAAGAGCATCCTGTCCTGCTGTTTTTTCCGCTTCCGTAAATCTTCGTCATGCGGGAGACCTCGATCCCCCTTGAAACATCAATCGACATAAGGAATCTCGTACCTCTTTCTATCTTTTGAAAGCTCCGCGCCGGGATAAACTTCCCTTGCCTGCCTGAGCAGAACTTCAAGCTCCCTGTCCGTATACCTGGGGCTGTAATGAATGAGTGCCATGCGCCTTGCCTGTGCGTCCCTTGCGATGGTTCCGGCCTGCCTTGCCGTCATGTGCTTTTTCTGCCTTGCCTGATCCTCGCAGTCATCGGCGAACATTCCCTCGCATATGAGAAGGTCTGAGCCCATGACTTCTTTTGCTATGCCCGGAAGATACATGGTGTCGGTGACGAAGCTGAATTTCCTTCCGCTGCGGTTCTTTCCCATGACCTGTTCCGGCCTTACTTCAACACCGTCTTCGTTCGTTACGGTTTCACCTTTCTGGAGCTTTCCCCACAGCGGGCCTTTCGGCACTTTCATTTCGGCCGCCGCATCAGGGTTGAACTCTCCCGGCCTGTCAAGCTCTTCCAGCGTGTATCCTACGCATGTTTTCGTGTGTTCAAGCGGAAATGCGCGTACATAGAATCCGTCGCCGCTGTAAACGATGCATGGGGCGGTGATCTCCTTGACCTCTATCGGGTAGTTGATGTACATGTCCAGCACCCTGCGGTTCATTTCTATATATTCCTTGATTTTCGGGGGACCGTATATGTAGAGCGGTTCCGTCCTGTCAACCTGTGAAGAAAGCATCAGTATTCCGGGAAGTCCGGTCACGTGGTCGGCATGCGTGTGCGAGACGAAGATTGCGTTGATTTTTTTCCATTTTAAGTTGAGCCTTTTGAGAGAAACCTGGGTTCCCTCTCCGCCGTCAAATAAAAAAAGATCCCCGTCCCTTCTCAGCAGGACAGATGTGCAATGTCTGTACGGAAGCGGCATCATTCCACCGCAACCGAGAATAAAAGCTTCCATGTTCATAATCTGGAATCCTAGCGTAAAAACGGATTTACTTCAATCAAAAAACACCTTAGGGAAACAATGAATAATCCGAAAGCGGATTATTCATTGTTAACCATAAAATC
>JAFPKH010000422.1:0-13513 GCA_017424825.1 Treponema sp.
CTGAAGGCGTTTTACAACTGAAAATCTGTCTTCGCTGTAAAGACAGTCTGCGGGATCCACGACAAAGACATCGTTTCCACAAAGCGGAACTATGTAGCTGTTCACATAGAGCGGTCCCGTTGCGATTAAATCAATTTTCATATGTCCTCCCACAAAAAAACCGGCGATGCAAAAACAAACTCACACCGCCGGCTCATTTTATTCTATTCTACTATTTTACTGCTGATTGTTGAAGCGTGACTTCACCTGTCCGTCATCTGTCGTCTCAAAAAACGGCTTGATGTTTTCGTCGCTTGCAGATCCTGATGAAACAGAACTCTGGCGGGCTGCAAATTCGCTCTGCTCAGCTGCAATCTTTGCGGCTTCCGATGACTGTGATTCATCAGCATGTGCCGTGTTTGTCACGTTCTCAGGAATCGGGTCGTTGTTGATTCCAGGCTCTTCAGCTGATGTGCTTTCTGCAGAAACCTGATCTCCGTCCTCATCTCCGGTCTTGCGTGAATAACCCACGGTAAGCTTTCTTCCCCTGTAATCATATCCGTTCAGGGCTGCTATAATCTTTTCGCAATCTTCAGCATAGAGCTGTACAAAAGAATAGCTTGTCAAAACCTTGATTTCACCGATGCGCTCACGTTCAAGGCCGCCAACAGAAATCAAAAGGCCGAGCAAATCCCTCGGGAAAACACGGCGGTTGCGTCCGATGCTGATGAAAACTGACTTTGCCACAGACGGATCTATAGTGACTCTCGGTGCGCGTGCCCTTTCATCATGCTCCATATTATCACGTACAGGGCGGCTGTCTGTTCTAAGAGGACGGTCAGTGCGTTCGATTCTATCTCTTGAATGGAAACGGCTGTTCCTGTCTTTTGAAGCGAAGCGGTCACGGTCATAAACACGGTGTCCGCCCATGGCTCTTTTTGCAAGCAACGCCACCACATACTTTCTCTTTGAAAAAGGAACGCTCTTCTTGAACAGCTTGTAAGTAGCCGTCAGAGCATCGATTTCAGCATCAGATGCAGAATCCAATCCTTTCAGTGCCTCGTCAAAAAAAGAAGCAACCTGATCTTCATTGATAGCATTACGATTGTATGCCATAAAAAACTCCTTGTTCCTGGATCCTAAATCTCAGGATATAAAAAATATGATTAAATCTGTTCGGAAATGCATGATGTAAATCCCGGACCGTTTTTCTTAAATCCAAACTGCTCAAAAGTCAATCTAAAGGTCTCCGGGACAAGCATTCCCGATGCATAACAAAAATGAATTCCCCGGTCTGTCAAAGAGGCAAGGCTTTTTGAAAGCAACATTCTACCTATGCCCAGTCCCCGGTAATTCTGAGCGACGAAGAAATCCGTAATGATTACGCTTCCTTCTGATTCCGGCAGGCAATTTGAAAACAAGAGGCATCCGGCAAATTCCCCGGACTGCGTTCTACAGACAAAACCTGATTTTTCTGCAGGCTCAGCCATAGTGGAATGACGCTTAAACAAAAAAAGCTCCGTCATGTCCAATTCTGAATCACCTTGCGCCAGCATTTCTATTCCGCGTTCCACGTCAAGACCGGACGTTTCGAAATCATAATCGGAAAAAATAAAGTCAGCGGCCAAAAGCTCATCCGTCTCCTGATTTTCATCCGAAAATTCTTCCGCAAGCTTTTCAAGTCCCCATGATTCACGCAGACTGTCGTACCATTCGATAACGCGCTTTTTCATTCTGTCGTTTTTAAACAAAAACCAACGGTGCTCTATCTCAGGGTACTTCTTTAAAACATTCTTAAAATTCCTGAACACCCCCCTTCCACCTGAAAGCGCTTCACGCAAATCATGGTGCGCCTCCGGTGCATGCAGATTTTTTGTGAAATCTTCCATCAGCTCAAAACCGTCATCGCTTTTCCAATGAGGCAGCTCATAGAAATCTTCTTCATTCACGTCGTCTTCAAGCCCGGCTTCATCCATCATTTCCCTGGACGCAACGGATTTGTTCTTTGAATCAAAAAACCATTCGCCGCCCTGGTCTTCCATAGAGAAAATTATGTCGTCAATGATAGTGTCCGTAAGCTCGAAAAACATGTCCAGCCCTAGTTCAGCTCAGATCTCTTTGATATGACCCTGCTGATAAGACCATAGTTCTTTGCCTCTTCAGAATTCAGCCAATAGTCGCGGTCGGTGTCCTTTGCAACTTTGTCCAGTGCGGTTCCCGTTTCTTCAGAAATCAGCTTGTTGAGCTTTGCCTTTGTCTTTTCGATTTCGGCAGCGTGGATTTCAATGTCCGTGGCAACACCTTTCATTCCGCTGGAAGGCTGGTGGATAAGATAGTGGCTGTTCGGCAGTCCCAACCTCCTTTCTTTCGGAGAAGCAAGCAGAATAAGGGCTGCGGCAGATGCAACGAGTCCCCATCCGATTGTGTATACCGGTGCATTGATAAAGCGGATTGTGTCAAAAATGGCGAATCCGGCATCAACGTCACCTCCGGGGCTGTCAATATAGATATAAATCGGTTTGTCGCTGTCAGCCTCAAGGATAAGAAGCTGCTTTACGACCTTGTCCGCATTTTCTTCATTGATTTCACCGCTCAAAAGAATCTGACGCGTTTTAAGGAACTTTTCAGCAAGAGGATCCGCTCCTTCTTCTTTCTTTTTCTTTTCATCCTCTTCGTCTTCACAAACTATATTCCCAAAAATCTTTCCCATACAAACTCCAGTAAGTCGAATTTTATGTTTTCTCTAAATATAGTAAAAAAAAGCCTTGTTGTCCACATTATGCGCAAAGACTCAGCATATTTCATTGACCGAGGCCTTTTTCCGCCTGCTGGAGCATAAAACGGGTCTTGTTGTTCGTGGGATCCAATGTCAGGGAATATTTGAGGGAGCGGACTGCAGAATGGTAATCCTTCAGATAATAGCTCTGTTTTCCCATGCGGTAGAGGATTTCGGCTTTTGTTCCAGGATCCCCGGCTCTGGCAGATGCTTTGTTGAGATATTCAAGCGCAACTGCATAAAGCTTGTCGGCAGAATATATGTTTCCAATGTTGATGCCGGCAGTGACCACAGTTTCGTTCTGACCGCTCGCCCTGTTGACCGGACTGCGTGCCGAATAGATTTCCATTATATGCTCATAAACGTTCTTTGCCGTGTCAATGTCACCATCATAAACTGCAAACCAGCCTGCCATTTCACATTCCCAAAGCTCCAGTTCATCAAGGTGTGCGGAAGGGATGAATTTCGGAATCTTCTTTCTTTTTTTAGGATCCTCTTCATTTTGGTCGGTGTGGGCTGCCTGTTCATAGCGTTCAAAAAGATCCTTCGCCTCATCGTTCTTGCCGCATTCAAGCAAGGTAATAAGAGCAAAGCGCATGATTTCTTCAGGATAAAGCCCCGGTCCAAGCTCATTTTTTTCAAGCAGAGGCCATACTTTCGACGCTTTCTTTGAATTTTCCATTCCTTTTTCCGAATTGATGACAAGCTGCTGCTCCAAAACCATCATTTCGGGGGAAGAATCTTTTTCTTTCGCCGCACGGATCAAGCCGAGCGCATCATCCACGCTTATGTCAGGGATTGCGCTTTCTTCTTCCATAATCCTTGTGCTGAGTCCTGCCGCACGTATATGTGCCGTCATCATGTCATCAGCAGGGCGGCCCTGTCTTCTGAGTGCAAATTCACCGTATGAGGCAAGTCCGGGCATATAATCAGGGAAAAGCGTCACTACTTTTTCAAGCCTCTTGTATTCAAGCACTTCGTCATCTTCATTCCTTGCATAATTCGCGCTGTTCACGTATGCCTGAGGAAGATAAAGCGATGAAACAGGAGAAGAAAGGTCGTTTTCGGAATCCATGCTCAAAAGTTGATTTCTGACCCTCTCGGCATCCTCATCTTTTGACAGCACATAATAATCATCAGCAAGGAGCGCACGGAACTGAATCAGCACTCCCGCCGGAAAATCTTCATTTTGGTGGGGTTCCATGGCTTCAAGGCTCTGTGAATAAAGCCCCGCGTCAAAAAACACCAGTCCCCAGAAAAGAGCGTCGTCCATGTCAGATGCACGTCCAGGATACAAAGCAGCACCTTCCATGTAATGACCGCGCTTCATCTGCACTGCAGCCGCATTCCAGTTCCAGCGGTATTTTCCGGTTCCCAGATATGCGTCATGATATATAGTAGAAAAACGTGAGTCATAAAAAAGCTCGTTTTTTCTTGCAGGATCTTTTTTCCAAAGCTTGTCTTCTTTCGTTGCCCTTGAACCAAAAAGCTCGTTCGCAGATTTTCCGGATTCAGCGGCATTTCTCAGGAACGCTTCTGCATAAACCGATGCATATTTTGTGCCGGAAAGATTTTTCGTAATCTTCAGTGCCTTTGAAATCTTGTTCTGGTCAATCAGCAGATTTCCATAGACTGCATAAAGCTCTTTTGACGAACTGTCTTTTTTTATGGCATTTTTGATTGTTTTTTCTGCCCTGCCGTAATCACCAAGGCTCAGGTAACGCTTGTAGACACCCAGACGCTCGTATGTGCTTACAGCCTGTTTTTCCGCCTGTGACAAAGCCGAAAAAGCACTGTCAGCATCCCCGGCCTGAATGTACCGGTCAGCAGCATCAAGGAGAGAAGTCACTGAACCGCCCTCGTAATGAGCGGAACAAGAGAACAGACATGACAAAACCACCGGCACCAAAAACAATGCCAGTGGCCTCACAAAGCGTGCAACGACATGAAATCTTTTACTTTTGTTTTTCACGTTCAAGATCTTTCCGTATGTTATCCAAAACTGCATTTATAAACTTAAATGAATCATCGGCACCGTATTCCTTTGCGATACCGATGGCTTCATCTATCACGATGGTAGGCGGAATGTCATCACTTTGGAACATAAGGGAAAACACGCCGACCCGCAAAACCGCTATCGAAACTTTATTGACGCGGTCGAAATCCCATTTTTCAGAAAGATGGGCTTTTATGACCGAATCAATTTCATCAATATGATTGATGGTTCCTGATATCAATATTCGGGCGAAATCGTACTGCTCTACATTCTTTTCGCCGTCATTCCAATCAGAATTTTCAGCGGAAGAACCAACCGCCGGCTCTTTCTTTTCCCAATCCAAAGTCAAAAGGCTGTCCAAATCTGCACCGCCCATTTCATAGGAGTACAGGGCTTGGACGGCCAAAATGCGTGCTTTTCTACGTGACACTTTCTAATCCTACCAATTCAGGAGAGCATTCAAAGCATCTCCGGTCTTCTTGCGCTCAACGTTTGCAGGAGTATCCAAACCCTTGGCAATGTCCTGCGCTGCCTGTGCAAAATACTGCTGCTGCTTGTTGCTTGTTAAAATACTCTTAATGTATTCATAAACCGTAACGTTTGATTCCGGCATGACGATATCGCTTATTCCAAGCATCTTTGCGGCATATTTTTTCTGAACCGCATAGAACTGATAGTCGGTCTGCGTCTCAGTGACTTCGCTTACATATCCCTCTGAGTTTCCGAAGAGTTCCTCGATGTTTGCATAAGTCCATCCGAGTGCCTGAGCCTGGGCTGTGGTCTTCTGAACGAGAAGATTTCCGGCCTGATATTTTTTGCCGTTGTCAGCAGATGCCTTTATGGAATTTTCCTTTGACTTGTCCTTCACATACTGATTGCGGAGGTCTTTTGCAGTGGCCTGTGCCGTGCTTGCATTGCTTCCCTTCGGAACTACGACCAAGAAAAGCTTCACCATGTCGTTCCAGACAAACTGTGAGCGGTTCATGTCAAACTGTGAGCGGATTTCAGAATCAGTTGCGGCAATCTTTGAAATCTCAGCCTGCTTCATGCCGTAGACATACTGCTGTGCGATAAGCTGGGTCTTGAGATATTCCTTTGATTCCTTGAGTCCCATTCCCGTAGTTGCAAGAAGATAGTCGTTCAAAGATTTTCCGGTCTGTGCCTTGATGAGTTCTGAAAGCTGAGCTTCCGTAACCTGCTGACCGAGCTGCTGTGAGAACGTGCTCAAAAATGCCTGGTCAACCTGGCTGTCAGTTATGGCAAGCCCCTGTTTTGCCGCCGCCTGCAGAACAAGTTTTTCCTGAATCAGGCTGTCAAGGAGCTGCTTGCGCTGTTCGACAGTTGTTTTCTGTCCTACCTGCTTTTCTAGTAATCCGACCCTTGTCTTCAGCTGCTTAAGAGTAATCGTCTCCGTTTTGTTCAATTTTACGACCGCCAAAGGTGTCATGTCACCGCTCTGGGCAAAAACCGATGTCACCAATGCCAGTGAAAGTGCAATTCCAAGTGCAAAGCGTTTCATATTCATTCCTCTTATCTCAAAAAAATATTTCCGGTAGCGGATTATAAAACCGTTTTCCATAACAGGCCGCCCTATGCAGCCCGTTCTAAAAAATATAACAAACCCATGCAATTTTCGTTACACGGGCAATCTTTTTAGCCTTGATTTTCCAGAGGAAGTCCCCCGGAAATGACAGCCCTGATCCTGCGTACCCCGGCTGATGAAGACTGTTCCTTGACGATCTTGAAGTCCCCTATCTGAGCCGTGTGCTGGACATGAGGGCCTCCGCAGACTTCCTTGCTGAACCAGGCATCCTTCGTTCCGATTGTATAAACTTTCACCTGCTGCTCATATTTTTCGCCGAACAAAGCCCTTGCGCCCTGTTTTTTAGCCTCTTCCAAATCCATGATTTCCATTGAAACGGGCAGATCTTCCTTAATCTTCTGGTTCACGATGTCCTGCACTTTCTGGATTTCTTCTTTTGTCATGGCACGGTTGAAGCTGAAGTCGAAGCGCATTCTTTCCGCCGTGATGTTGGAACCTTTCTGAGCCACTTCCGGTCCGAGAACGTCAACCAGAGCCTGCTGCAAAAGATGGGTCGCAGTATGGTATTTCGTGGTGATCTCGCTGTGATCGACAAGGCCGCCCTTGAATGTTCCGGCTGAAAGATTGCGGCTTTCTTCCTGATGCTTCTTTTCTTCGACCTTGAAACCTTCCACATCGACGGTCATGCCGTTTTCGCTTGCAAGGTCCTGGGTCAGCTCGATCGGGAATCCGAAAGTATCATAAAGGCGGAATGCCACGCGTCCTGGAATGACCATCTTCGGATTTTTCTGGAGATTCGGAAGCAGCTTGGCAAACTCGGCCTCACCAGATTTGAGGGTCTTGAGGAATTTGTTTTCTTCCTGGGTTATCTGGGTCTTTATGAAATCAACGTGCTCTGAAAGCTCCGGATATGAATCTTTGTAAAGTCCAACGACAATCTCGGCTGTATTTGCAAGGAACGCTCCTTCGATTCCAAGCTTGAGTCCTTCACGCACTGCACGGCGGATGATGCGGCGGAGGATATAACCCGCTCCGGTCCTTGCTGGTGTCACGCCCTGTGGATCGCCCAGAATGAATGTCGCTGTACGGCAGTGGTCGGCGATAATGCGGATTGATGCGTCCGTCTTTGCATCTGAGCCATATTTTTTGCCTGAAAGCTCTTCGATGTTGCGGATAATCGGCTGGAAAACGTCAATCTCATAGACAGATTTCATGCCGTTGAGGACAGAAACGGTACGCTCTACGCCCATTCCGGTATCAACGCACTTGCGGGTCATTTCGTTGTATTTTCCATTGGCATCCTTGTTGTAGCCCATGAAAACGTTGTTCCATATTTCAAGGTATTTTCCGCAGTGGCATCCAGGGCGGCAGTCTGGTCCGCACTTTGGCTGACCGTTGTCATAGAAGATTTCAGTGTCTGGTCCGCATGGTCCGGTCTGTCCTGCAGGTCCCCACCAGTTGTCCTCACGCGGGAGGAAGAAAATCCTTTCCTTGGGGATTCCCATTTCCTGCCATCTTGCAGCAGATTCTTCATCACGGGGAATCACGGTGCCGTCAGCATTTTCACCTTCAAAAACAGTGACGTTCAGCTTTTCGCTCGGGATTCCGAGATACTTGGGACTTGTCAAAAATTCATAGCTGTATGCAATTGAATCATGCTTAAAATACGCACCCAAAGACCAGTTACCCAGCATCTCAAAAAAAGTAAGATGGCTTGCATCTCCGACTGAATCAATGTCGCCGGTACGGACGCACTTCTGGAAATCAGTAAGCCTGTCCCCGGAAGGATGAGGCTCTCCCAAGAGATAGGGAACCAGTGGCTGCATACCCGCAGTTGTAAAAAGAACAGTGGGGTCGTTGTTAGGAATGAGGGACTTTCCGCTGATTTCAACGTGTCCCTTTGACTTAAAAAATTCAATGTACTTAGAACGCAACTCGTTAACGGTCATAATATTTCATAGTAATTTATAGAAAGAAATTTTTCAAGTGGTCATTTCGACTCCGCTCAATGACCGCGACTCCGCTCAATGGATACGGACTCATCAATGGCGCGAGTTAAAGAAGATTAAATTTGAAAAACTACCCATAGAGGTAGTGCATTTTTTAAGCTTAGTATTATAAAAGTTGCTGAAAGCAAAAAAAAACAGGCTATGCCTGCTTATTAAAGGACTAAACTATAAGGAGTAGATTATGGTAAAGAAACTTTTGGCACTTGCTGCAGTCCTGGTTTTGGGATGCGCATCCGTTTTCGCTTCCGGCGATGTTGACGTTCAGCTGATCGATGAAATGGATTTTGATGAATTCTACGAAACATTCAGCAACGCAGACGAAGCATCAGACTACTTTGACCTTGACCTTGAGGAATGCTATGACTACAGCGTCATAGATGAGTTCTTCGAGACAATGACGGCAAACGTAAGCGGTCTGGATGATGGAACAGTAATTCTTGTCTCTGATGACGACTACCTCTATGTATACCTGTGGGGATCCGGTCTATACTACGCTTTCTCCATCGAATAAACAACGGTAGAAAATCAGCAAGACAAAACCAAGCCTGTCCTGAAACCAAAGTTTCCGGGCAGGTTTATTTTTTTTTACAGACCGCCAATACAATTCTCAAACTTATGATTTCTGAAAATCCCGTTAAAAATAACAATATTTTATTTGACAAATACATGGGGGGGGGTATAATTAAAATCATAAATCTTGCTTAATAAGGAGAAAGAGATGAAGAGATTTTCTAAATTGCTGTTGGCTGCAGGTGTGATTGCACTTTCTTTGGCATTTGCGGGCTGTGCTTCCTATCGTCCGCTTCTTGGAGGAGACAACAAAGTCGTCAAGTCAAATGTGGATGTCCTTGGCCGCGTGACCGTTGAAAGGGAAACAAAACAGAGCGGATACACTATCCTTCTTGAAGAAGCCCTTAAACAATATCCGAATGCCGATGACATCGTGAACATTCTGGTTGACGGAAAAACATTGAACGGCAAACAGTACTACATCATGAGTGCTGTTGTTGTGAAGTATAAGAACTGATAAAGGTCGGGTGCCCACTATGAAAAAGCACTTGATTTTGTTATTTCTTGCACTGCTTTCTGTCAGTACGATTTTTGCCCAGGATTTCAAGCCGATTCCATCCCAACCGGAGTTCCCTGGAATTTCAGCTCCATCATCTGATATAGGAAATGAGATTCTAGGAGCAAAATCCTCCTCAAAGAAAAAATCTAATTTCGGATTTTCTTTTTCAGGATACGGCGGATTCCAGTCTATCGGCGGAAGCACGGGGCTGTGCGCTGATTTCGATGTCAGGCTCGACATTTTCGGCGTGGAACTTGTTGGTTCTGCAAGCATAGGAACGTCTGACTCGTCTTTCACCGTCGGTGGAGGAATGGGTTACAGATTCATAAACAATGATAAGTTTTCAGTTTCCGCATCTCTGCTGGCAGGGTATGTTGAATACCAGATGAGCGAGGAGGAGGCTGAAAAAAAAGGATGGAAGCGCAACGTTTATTATGAAAAAAAAGACCGGATAAACATGCTGTACCGTCCTGGAGAACACAGCGACATGCTTTTGGCAGTGAACATCCATGCAAACTATAAGCTGAACCCGCATTTAGCGCTTTCCGCAGATCTGACAGCAGGTCCCGGAATGATAGTCGGCTACTTCACGTTCATGCCCAAAATCGGATGCACGGTGTATTTCTGATTCAATTCAAGCAAAGCTGTTCCGGCATATACGGGGCAGCTTTTTTACTCTCTTGTCTATCCCCTTCCAAATCAGTAAAATACTACCCTATGAAAACATCACAGATTCATTTCAGGACACTGCGGGAAGCACCTGCAGAAGCCGTCATTGCCAGTCACCAGCTTATGATGAGGGCAGATTTAATCCGCAAGCTTGGAAACGGGCTTTATACATACATGCCCATGGGACTGCGCGCATACAGAAAACTCGAAGCCATAATCAAAGAGGAACTCAACGAAAGCGGCGCAATGGAATTCAAGCCTACGGTGGTCGTTCCGGGAGACATTTGGAAAGAAAGCGGAAGATGGGAAACGATGGGTCCCCAGATGCTCACTGCAAAAAACCGCGGTGGTCAGGACATGGTCGTAAGCCCCACTGCCGAAGAAGCATATACCGCAATCTGCCGTGCCGGACTCACATCATACAAGCAGCTTCCTATTAACATGTATCAGATCAACACGAAATACCGTGATGAAATCCGCCCGAGATACGGTGTCATGCGCGGACGTGAGTTCAACATGATGGACGGATACACGCTCAATGCAGATGACGAATCACTTGACGAAAGCTACCAGGCTTATGCTCAGGCATACCACAGGATTTTCAAGCGCCTCGGTCTCAAAGTGATTCCGGTAAAAGCCGACACAGGTGCAATGGGTGGTTCAGGCTCGGAAGAATTCATGGTGGAAAGCCCGGTCGGTGATGACACCCTGATTCTCTGCCCTGAATGCGGTTATGCGGCAAACGCGGAAAAAGCAACCTGCAAGCCGGATGCAGCCGTGGACAATGACGGAAATCCGCAGAAAAAAACTGATCTGCCGTTTGAAGAAGTTGCCACGCCGAATGTATTTTCAATTGACGACATGGAAAAGTTTTTCAAGTCAACGCCGAAAATGTTCATCAAGGCATTGATTTACCGCGTCATAAATTCAACCCTTGATTTGGAAAATGCTCCCCACTGCAAGGATTTGAAATCAAAGCAGGAAGGAAACATAAAATTCTATCCGCTGTCTTATGTCTGCGTACTTATCCGTGCAGATTTGGACGTTAATGAAGCAAAGCTCGCAGGCGCACTCAAAGCAAGCGAAGTGGTTCTTGCCGAAGCAGAAGAAATCCTTAGCATTGCAGGTGCACCGCATGGATTTGTAGGACCGGTCAACGTAAAATGTCCGATTCTTCAGGATTTGAGCGTGAACGACATGCACGACGCAATCACGGGAGCAGGAAAAGAAGGCTACCATATAAAGCATGTGGAGCCGGGAAGAGACTACACTCCTTGGATGAACGTTGACGTGCGCACGGCAAAGCCGGGTGACAAATGTGCCTGCGAAGGATGCAACGGAACATATTACAGCACGAAGGGAAATGAGCTGGGACACATTTTCAAGCTCGGAAAAAAATACACAGAATCCATGAACGTGACATACCTTGACAAAAACGGAAAGACAGCCGTTCCGACTATGGGATGCTACGGTATCGGCGTGGACAGGGTTTTGGCAAGCATCATAGAAAGCTACCATGATGACATGGGAATACAGTGGCCTATGACGACGGCTCCGTTCCAGGTTGCGATAGTTCCTATAAAATACAAGGACGCAATGAAAGATGCTGCCGACAAGCTTTATGATCAGCTCAAAAAACTCGGCATAGACGTTCTCCTTGATGACAGGGACGAGCGCCCGGGCGTAAAATTCAACGACATGGATTTGATAGGCTTCCCGATCCGCGTGACAGTGGGTGACAAAAATCTCCCGAACGTGGAAGTAAAGCTAAGGACAGCCGAATCCGCTGATTTGATACCGCTTGATGACGCAGCCTCAAAAATCAGCGACATGGTAAAATCCGCTCTGGAAAAACTCAACAACTGCTGAAAATTTTTGCGACCGAGCTTGCAACGCAAACTCGCAGAGCAAGAGGGAAAGCTAAAAGCTTTCCCTCTTGCGACTGTAACCAATCCTCCGCTTTTTCATTTTTTTATTGAGGTCTAGCTATGAAGAATTTGAAGAAAAAAATTTCACTTGCCGCCGTGCTTGCCATGGTCACCGTTTTTGCACATGCCGTTCCGGGAATGATTCAGTATATCCCGGATGCTTCAGGCGAGTATGTCTATTATTCCGACAAATCATTTACGCGCACGTCAATCATCGGGTTCCTTTACTACGACGACAGCACTTATGCGCTCCGCTATTATGCTCCGGCAGACACAAAGAAAAAGCTGATCGAAAAGGACATAACGCTTTATTTCAGCGTGAACCCGGATGCAAATCACCTTGAGCTTACCGGCGAAAACATCGTAGGCGCAACAACGGCTGACGATACGGACATCATAAACTACATGCATGACCTTTTCTACGAATTTTCAGCAAGGGCACAAAAAGCATTCCTTGATTCAAGCGAGAAAATCGAAAGCAAGCAGGATTTCGCACAGTTCGGCGGAAACGTAACAATAGTATTCAACGCGCTGGTGCCGATCTTCAACATCGAAACCATAAAAGCCGCCGACGGAACAAAAGTCTTCAACGTCATAACGACAGGAGTGCTTGCCGGATCCGACGACAAAAGCTTCACCGCATACAAGGGAACGGACGTTGCGCCGAAAGACAAATCACGCAAGTTCCAGAAAAAATCAAACGCAAAGGACAACGTGGTCAAATCAGGAAATCAGGAGATAAAGCTCACGACACAATGGACTCAGCCCATGGAAAACGTATGGCTCATGGATGACTATGCAAGCCTTGTCATGACCGCAATCTCAATTCCCGACGGCTACAGTCCGGCATTGTGCGAAGATATGATCATAAGAAGTTCCTTTGAAAGCACCACCGGATCCTATTCAATGTGGAAACAAAAGACACTGGGGCGCAATAAAAATTCCACGGCGGTTGCCAGCATCTATTACGAACCAGAAACAGGCGACGTAAAGCGCAAATTCACTGTGCTAACGAAATGCAGCGACGGAACATACGCATATCTCACGCTCACGATTTTTGACGGCATATATCAGAAAAACAAATCCTACTTTGACGGCATCCTGAAATCTTACAAGGCAAAATAGGAATTCCAAACAGAGGTCAATTCAATTGAAAAAGACTTTTAAATTTGCGGCAATGATTTTTGTTGCCGCAATATTATTTTCATGCAAAAACAAAGAAACAAACGAATTCGTACAGATCAACGCAGCCGGAGAAATCAGCAGGCTTCAGGCAGAAAACGAAAGGCTCATACGCGAAAATGAAAGCCTGAAAAACGGTGAGATATCCGAAACCAAAATGCGCGGTAAAATCGAATACAACTTTGCGCTGAAAAATTACGAGCTGACAAAAGCGTATATAATCACTTTCATAGACTTGTTCCCCACTTCCAGCAGGATCGCCCAGTTCCAGACATACTACGATCTGATTGAATCTGAAGAAAAAGAAATCAAAGCGGCGGAAAGGGAACATGAGATTGCAGAGCTTCAGAGCACTTCGGCAG
>JAFPKH010000050.1:0-5613 GCA_017424825.1 Treponema sp.
CTTTGAAAGGCTTTTTTTTGTCCGCTGCCTGATGGTTGCCTGTTTTGGGAGTGAATGTATGAAGAAAAAGATTTTGATTTCCCTTTTTTCCGCTTTTTTGCTGACCGGTTCCGTCTTTGCGGAGGAGGTTGCCGCTGTAGTCCGCTATGGTGTTTTCGGAAGTGCGAACGCAATCTTCAACGGTCATGCTGCCGATGCTTCCGGTGATTTCGGGGCGGGCGTTTCATTTGAGTACGGAATGCCCTTTTATGCATGGGGAAAACAGAACGGCCTTAAGCTCAGCCTTTCGTACAATCCTCTCATGGACGTGAAGTATACTGTTACTGCAGGAACCGACGTTGATTTTTTGATAGGCTATTGGGTGCGTTTTCCGTTCGGGCTTTCTGATTTTGCTTTCCAGCCTGAAATAGACTACGGCATTGCATTCAAATACGTCACTTCCGGTACTACGACGGCATGCACTATGGATCCCAAGCTTCTGGTAGGCCTTTCGTTCAGATGGAACAGCCTGAATTTTGCCAAGGGAAACCTTGAATTTGAAGCTACGCCGCTTTTCGGAGTCGAAACTTCTGCCGCAAATTCCCTTTATGTCGGAGGAAGGTTCGCGCTTCATTTCGTCATAGGAAACAATGCCCTGACTCTCGAAAGGGTTGCCGAGCGCGAGGGAAAAATGGTCGATTCATTGCAGGCCGTAATCCAGAGCGAGCCTATTTTGAAAGATTCCGTTTCCGTCTACCGGTCCAATGAAGGCGTTACCGTATGCTTTGATTCAATTGATTTCCTCCCTGATTCATATGAAATCGACGAGTCTGATTACAGGCAGCTTGACAAGATAATCAGGGTGCTCAGAAAATATGACAACAAAATCCTGGTGACCGGGCACTGCGACATGGTGATTCCTGACGAAGCGCCGGTTGAAAAAAAATCAGAGGAAAATGTTCCTGAAGCTGATGAGGACTCTGAAGACTACGGTGAAGAATATGAAGATGAAGCCGTCGTGGAAGAGGAAGAAGAAATCGATCCGTATGTGGAGCTTTCTCAAAAACGTGCGCAGGTCGTCGCAGATTATCTCATTGACCGGGGACTCCGTGATGCTTCTGAAATCTACGTGGAAGGAAAGGGTGCGTCACAGCCGCGCGGAGACAACAACACCGAATACGGCCGTAAAAGAAACCGCCGCATAGAAATCACTCTGATGAGAAAAATCTGATGCGGCTTTTTGATTCGAGCGGAGGGTTTAATACCCCGCCCCTCTGGGGCGAAACAAGGGGTATTAAATCCGACTGCAATACCTTATGAGAACACCATACCTCGTTGCTCTGCGGCGGGGTTGGTGATTTCCGTTTTTATCTTAAAGGCAGATCAGTCGTACAATTCAGAAACTGCGTAAACCAACGCTGAATTCCAGTAAATCGTTATCTCGTTAGTGCTGTAGCTCTGGTAGTTGTCGATGTAGCATGAAAGAGGCGGTTTGTCCGCTGCAAGATATGAAACGAATTCGTCCTCAAGATTCTGGTCAGGACCACCCACGAGCATTCCTTTCTGCGGAACATCCTTTGCGATTGAAGGCCTGTGGTGAGGATGCACCGGCGGATTGCTTCCGTATCCAGTGACGTATGAGCGGCTGAGCGGATTTGCGCCGAATATGTAGTCAACCTGCTGTCTTGCGGCTTCAATGTATTCTTTTTTGGAAAGCACTTCACCTGCAAGCGAAAGAAGGTGGGCTATGTTCATCGCTTCCATGTTGCTTCCCCAGCATACTTCCCTCTGAGCCTGGTTGAATCCCGAAAGCTTTGTGTTTGCGAAATATTCCGCGGCTTTTTTTGAAACCGCATTCTTTACGTCCGAAACAAGCTCCTTGGAAAACATCTTCTGATTTTTCAGTATGAGATGGTCTCCGTAGCCTTCCATCTGTTCCCATCCGAACTGCTCGTTCCACAGTGCAGATGATTCGGCGCGGATTTTTTCTGCAGCTTCCGAATATGCTTTTTCGCCGGTTGCAAGGAAAAGGGCTGCAGCTGCAAAATATCTTTCGTCTTCGTCATGCTTGTCAGGGTATTCTCCGGTCTTGATGTATGCAATGTTTGAAAAAGGCCGGCCGGGTTTTCCGTCAAGGTAGAACCATGCTTTCTTTGCGGCGGACAAAAGACGGTCTGCATATGAAGGATCGTCCTTTTTGTAGTATGTTGAAGCTAGTGCGAGGGTTGCGGCAAAATCTGCGGTTGCGGCGGTGGACACGTTGCTCAGGAAAAGAGTCTGCGTTTCTTCTTCCGGCATCACGAACTCAGGGAATCCGGAGCATGTGATCTTGTGGTATACGCCTCCGTCATCGCGCTGCATCTGGAGAAGCCATGAAGTTTCCCAGCGCACTTCGTCAAGTATGTCAAAGTCGATTTTTGAGCCTATGTTGTCGTGTGCAAAAAGAAGGTCGGCTACCGCTTTTGCTGCAGGAACCACATAGCGTCCGTAATCTCCTGCATCATGCCAGCCTCCTGTGACGCTTGTTTTTTGGAGGTTCTCGACTATGGTCGCCTGTCCTGTATGGCATTCGGCATGTCCGAAAACGTCGTCCTCAACTTCTGTTCCGCATCTTGCAAGGGTGAAATATCTGAGCGCATCGTACATCATGTCGGAATAAGGATTGTCGTCGATTACGAACGGAAAGCTTTCTGATCCGCCTGATCTGACCGTGTATGTTCCCTTCTGCTTGAAAGATGAAAAATCTGCCGGGGCAACGTATTCGAAAGCCATTTCATCGCGCACCGGTTTTCCGAGATTTCCTTTGAAAACAATCTCTTTGTTTGCGTTCAGGATTTCGAATTTCTGTCCGTCTTCAGTGACTTTTACATAAGCTTTCTTTTTGTCTCCGGGTCTGAATCCAATCTGGTTCACCCTTACTACGTCAGCTCCTCCGTTTCCTGTATCTTCGTCGGCAATGGAATTTTTAAGGATGAATTTCACGTCGCGTATGGTAACGGTCAGCGGAAAATCAGTTCCTTCCCTGTCCGGAAAAGTTCCCATGTTGAATGCAAGCCGCGGCATCATGTCGGTTTCATCCGTCATAGTAAAGTCAAGCACGAACTCTTTTTCTTCCGGTTCAAAAGTGAACGTGTCCACGACATAAGGATGGTAGTCACCGCCGTTCAGCTGGATACGCACTTCGCATCCCTTTGGTTTTTCTGCGGATGCCTTGAACGAAAGACTGTATTCCCCGTCATGGTAGATTCTGAATCCGTCGTAGTAATACTGGACTCCGTAGTTCACGCTTCCGGGATCGTTTATTTTTATCGATGACTTTCCGCCGTCATAGCTCACGCTTGCTTTTCCGCCCGATGTGAAGAACGTGCCCCAATGCGTGCCTTCCTGTGAAAAGTCTCCGTTTTCAAGCTGGTTTACTCCTGACTGCAGCCAGATTTTCGGCCCTGTGTCCTTTACGTCGAAAGGCTGGAAATCCGTTTTGGCACAAGATACTAAAACCAGCGAGCAGGAAATGATTCCTGAAATCAGTTTTGTTTTTTTCATTTTTTACCCTTAATTTATGAAATTTTTTAAAACAGTCCTGAGATTATGCCGTTGTCGTCCACGTCTATGTTCATCGCTGAAGGAAGCTTCGGTAGTCCCGGCATGTCAACTATGTCTCCGGCAAATGCCACTATGAATCCTGCGCCGCTGAAAAGCTGAACGTCACGGATCGGGAATGCATATCCTTCTTCCGGTGCGCCCAGAACGTTCTTGTCATGCGAAATGGAATTCTGCGTTTTTGCCATGCAGATTGGGAGATCGGAAAAACCTTCGTCCTGATACTGCCTGAGCTTTTTAAGTGCCTTTGCTTCTATTTCCACGGAGCCTGCCCTGTAGATTTCTTTTGCCAGCACGCGGATTTTTTCTTCAAGGCTGATTCCGTCGGGGTAGAGCAGCCTGAAATCTGATTTTCCGCCGCATATTGAAACGACTTCCCTTGCAAGCTCTTCAGCTCCTGTTCCGCCTTTTCCCCATCCTTCGCATATCACTGCCTTGGTTCCGTTTTTTTCGGCAAGCTTTTTAATCAGCTCAAGCTCGCTTTCCGTGTCGGATATGAATCTGTTGACCGCAACCACCGGCTTTACTCCGAATTTAGCCATGTTCTCTATGTGGACCCTCAGGTTTTCAAATCCTTTTTCTATGGCACCGAGGTTTTCTTTTGAAAGATCAGCCTTTGCGACCCCGCCGTGCATTTTGAGTGCCCTTGCCGTGGCTACTATTACGACGGCATCTGCTGAAAGTGAATTTTTCCTGCACTTTATGTCGAAGAATTTTTCTGCTCCCAGGTCTGCTGCGAATCCTGCTTCTGTGACCGCATAATCTCCGGTTGCAAGAGCACACAAGGTTGCGTTTATTGAATTGCATCCGTGGGCTATGTTGGCGAAAGGCCCTCCGTGTACGAATGCCGGGGTGTGCTCAAGGGTCTGGACAAGGTTCGGCCGTACTGCGTCTTTAAGGAGTGCTGCAATGGCTCCCGTGCATTTCAGTTCCCCGAACGTAACGGTTCTCTTTGAATATGTCTGCCCGATGGTGATTTTGGAAATGCGTTCCTTAAGCTCGCTTATTGTCTTTGAAAGGCAGATTATGGCCATTATTTCGCTTGCAACGGAAATCTGGAAATGGCTTTCGCGCGGAACGCCGTCAATCCGTGTGCCGAGTCCTATGATAACGTTCCGCAACGCACGGTCGTTCAAGTCAACGCATCTTTTCCATGTGATTGTCCTTGGGTCTATTCCAAGCTCGTTTCCCTGCTGCAGATGGTTGTCGATAAGTGCTGCGATCAGGTTGTTGGCGGCCGTTATTGCATGTATGTCCCCTGTAAAGTGAAGGTTGATGTCTTCCATCGGGACTACCTGCGCATATCCTCCTCCGCAAGCTCCGCCTTTTATGCCGAAACATGGGCCTAGAGACGGTTCCCTCAGCGCAATCACGGAATTTTTACCGATGCGTCTCAATGCATCTCCGAGTGCAATGGTTACGGTTGATTTTCCTTCTCCTGCTGCGGTAGGTGTCATTGCGGTGACAAGAACTAGGTGTCCGCGTCCTTCCGGCGATGAAGCCTTTTCAATGTATCCGTTCAGTTTTTCAAGGGAGATTTTGGCCTTGTAATGTCCGTAAAAATCAAGGTCCTTTTCTTCGATCCCTATTTTTTTTGCCACGTCGGAAATGTCTTCCATTACGTTTGCCTGCGCTATTTCTATGTCCGTCATCGTTCAGTCCTCCGTTGTATACGTCCGTTTATAATGTGCCGCTGAAATTTCAGTTTTCAGGGGTCAGCATAAGTTCTATTTCTTCCGGTGCAAGATCACGGTATCCGCCGGGTGCAAGGCTTTCGTCCAGATGAAGCCGTCCGATTGAAATCCTCTTCAAGTAGGTTACGGTGTTTCCGAGTGCCGAGAACATCCTTTTTACCTGATGGAATTTTCCTTCGCTGATTGTCAGCCTGCATGTGCATTCATCTTTTTCCCCGGATTCACCGCCCCACTGTATTTTTGCAGGAAGGCAGTCAGCTTCACCGTCTTTTCCGTCTGCCTGTATGTGGATTCCCTTGGAAAGCTTTTCCCCATAGATTTTCCTTTCTTTTTCAGGCAC
>JAFPKH010000423.1:0-5734 GCA_017424825.1 Treponema sp.
ATTAATCAGCGGTTCCCTAAGCTTCCCTAAAGAGAAGTCTGAAAATCAGACGGGAGATTTGAAAAATATGAGAAAGATGAAGATTGTATTTATGACATTGTGCCTTTCATTCGGTGCGTTTGCTTTTGCCGACAGAGCGCCTGAATATATTTCTCCGAACAATGACGGTATACAGGACACTTTGGTCATACCGCTCAAAATAAAAGAGAAACGCTACATAAAGGAATGGAAGCTTACCGTCTATAACGAATCCGGCGACATAGTGCGCACTATCGGAAACAAGCGTAAGGATGACGAAAAGCTCACGTTCTTTACTTTTTTCAAAAAGCTCTTCAATCCCAAAAAAGGCGTTGATGTACCTTCAACTGTAGTTTGGAACGGCCGCCTTGGTGATGAAGCCGCAGCAATCGGACTCAAGCCCGGCGATGTAGCGCCCGACGGAAAATATTATTACACTTTCAGTGCAACCGATGACAATGACAACACCGGTGTTTCAGCCCGCTATTATGTAATCGTGGATTGCACGCCTCCTGTAATAAGCCTTGAGTCAATGACCGATGATGAAAAATATTTTGGTGAAGGTTCAAAGCCTTCTATAAAAATAAAGCAGTCCGGTTCAGAAGAAGTCCTTTGGTCTGCCGCAATCATCTACAGTGCCGACGGGAAAAAAGTCAGGACATATAAATGGGAAAACTCTTCGCCTGCTCCTGAAGTCATCTGGGACGGAGTTAATGACAACGGCGTTTTGGTCAAGGACGGAATTTATCATTACGAAATTTTTGCGACCGATAAAGCCGGAAACAAATCCGAAAAAACAATAATCAACAACATAATCTTCTCTGCTGAAAAACCTGTGACTGCCATTTCACTGAAAGATGCAAAATATTTTTCACCGAACGACGACGGCATAAAAGATTTGATGTACTTTGACATAAAGCTGCCGGTTGCACCATCTTCCGTAAATACGCTTAAAGAATGGAAGCTTTCTATTGTTGACGCTTCTGGAAAAGTTTTGTTTGAGAAAAACGGCGGTGAAGAAGGAATCCTTGAAAACTATTTTGACGGAAAGGGAAATGACGGAAATGTTTTGAAAGACGGAATTTACAAAGCCGTGCTTGAAGCAAAATACAAGAACGGATATACAGCTCCTGTCTCACAGTCACCGGAATTCATACTTGACGTTACGCCTCCGGCAGCTTCTGTTTCAGTTTCTGATTCTGTTTTCAACGGAAGCAAAAATCTTTCGTTCCAGCAAAAGCAGACTTCACCGGAGCCATCGTTTGATGACGGAAAGAAATGGTCTGCAGTAATCAAAAATATGGAAGGAACGGTCGTAAAGAATTTCAGTTTCGGTCAAAAGCTTGTGACATCGGTTGCATGGAATGGTTCTGATGACAACGGTCATTTTGTTGCCGACGGTGATTATGTCTATGAAGTGAAGGGTGAAGATGCAGCCGGAAATATAGGAACTGCAGTGACATCAAAATTCACTCTGGACACATCAAAGACAGAGCTTGTTCTCACAGCAGGAAGCGAGGCTCTTTCTAAAGAACCAATTTTGTTCTATCCGACCGTAAAAGCTGCGACAGGAATTGCATCGTACAAATTCGTAATCAAGTCGCTTGATGATAAGACTGTTTATACAATAGAAGAAAACGGTGACGTGCCTGAAGTGATTTCTTGGGACGGAAAAACGAATGCCGGTTCTTTTGCAGATGACGGAAAATATAACGCGCAGATTTCTACTGTGGCGAAGAGCGGAACGACGGCTTCTTCACAAAAAGTTTCGTTCGTAAAAGATACTCTTGCGCCTGAAATCAAAATTTCAAGTCCTTATGTTTTGTTCTCTCCTGATGGTCTTCCTGCTGCACAAAGTCCAAGACAGACTCTCCCTGTAAAAGTTGAAAAATCATCTCAGGAAGAACTTTGGACTATCGAAATAAAAGATTCATCGAACAAAACCGTTTATGAAATAAAGCAGTCAGGTAACGGCGGAAAGAAAATCCCGGCATCTGATTTCTCATGGAACGGAAAAGATACTAACGGAAACAAAGTTGCTGACGGAAAATATTCACTCGTGATTTATTCCGTTGATGCAGCCGGAAACCGCGGTGAAGCCAGAATCCCTGAAATCATCGTTGATACAAGGGAAACGGGTGCTTATGTAACAGCCTCAGACGAAGCTATTTCACCGAACGGCGACGGATACAAAGAAACCGAAACATTCTCTGTCAGAACGATTTTGAACGACGGAATAAAATCATGGTCATTTGATGTCGTTGCTAAAGACGGAAAGTCAGTTAAAAATTGGAACGGCGGAGAAGATTCAAAAGTTCCTGAAAATTTTGTCTGGAACGGAAAAGACAATGACGGAAAAATCGTTGAGGGACAGTTCTACGGAAAAATTACGATTGCATACAAAAAGGAAAATTTCGTTGAATCAAAATCAACTCCGTTTGTCGTTACTGCAACACCTCCTGTGCTTTCAGTAATCTCTTCTGCAAATCCTGAAGAATACGAATATTTCAGCCCGGACAATGACGGCTATGAAGATGAGCTTGATATGCTGCTTTATGCCAAGACGCTCGCAGGAGTCAAGTCATGGTCGCTTGTAATAATGGACAGCCACAACACTTCAAAAGTTTTCTGGAAGACAAGCGGAAAATCAATGCCTGCTGATAATTCAGAAGAAAATCTTTACCGTGCCTCAATCAATTGGGACGGACGTGGAAATGACGGTGAAATCGTAATGTCTGCGGAAGATTATCCATATGAGTTTACCGTAACGGACAATCTCGGTATGACATCTGTTTACAAAGGAATCATTCCGGTTGACGTTTTGCTCATCTATGACAACGGCCGCCTTAAGATGCAGGTTCCGTCAATCATTTTCCGCGGTGATGCTGCAGATTTCAAGATTACCGGCGAACTTGATGACAATGGAAAAGTCATTGCAAGAAGCAGTCTCACGGAAACCCAGAGAGAGAACAATATAAAAGTCCTCAAGCGTGTAGTTCAGGTTCTTAATAAATTCAGCGGATACAAAATAACGGTCGTAGGTCATGCAAACCCAATGGAAGATTTCAATGGCCCTGAAGAAAACAATCCTGAGGAAGTCCAGCTCAAGGCACTTTCTCTTCAGCGTGCGCAGTTCGTTAAAAAATGGCTCGTTGAAACCGGAAAGATTTCAGAATCCCGTTTGAGCACTGAAGGCAAAGGCGGACTTGAAACAATTGCAGACCGCAAGGACAAGCAGGTCAACTGGAAAAACAGGCGCGTAGAATTTATATTGGAAAAATAAGCTTATGAAGATTGCAAGTAAATACGACGGAATTATTTTGGACATTGACGGAACGATTTGGAACACAACCGGAATTGTGGCGGTGGCTTGGAACAAAGCGATAGATGTTTCCAAACTTAACGTGCGCAAAGTCAATGCACAGATTCTTCAGCGTGAGTTCGGAAAAACCATGGACGTGATTGCAGAAGATTTGTGGCCGGAGCTTGATGAAAAACAGCGTGACATAATTTTGTCAAACTGCTGTACGGAAGAACATGTGGCGTTGAAAGAAAACACGCTGGACATAACTTATCCGTCAGTGGTGGACACAATCAAGGAGCTTTCATCGGTCACGAATTTTTTTGTGGTAAGCAACTGCCAGGACGGTTACATTCAGCTCATGCTCGAAAAGACCGGACTTGAACCATATGTAAAAGATTTTGAATGTTTCGGACGCACCGGAAAAGGAAAAGCGGAAAACATCCAGATGCTCGTGCAAAGAAATCAGCTTGTCGCACCGGCTTATGTAGGTGACATTCAGGGTGATTGCGATGCTTGCCACCAGGCCGGAGTTCCGTTTATCTGGGCAGCCTACGGATTCGGGAATGTTTCGGATTATGTAGCAAAGCTCGAAAGATTTTCCGATTTGATTGAAGCAGTGGAGATCGGTGACTGATGCTTTATATTTTTGATATGGGCGGAGTCGTTACAAGCACCTCGAACGAAATCGGCAAGATTTCAAAAATCATCGGATGCACGGAAGAAGATTTTTTCAAATGGTGCGGCAGCGGTCAAGGATTGTTGTCCATGCTCTCTGACGGTGAAATTTCCGTAAAAGATTTTTGGAAAATTTTTTCAGCCCGTTCCGGTATCGCCGTAAAAACCGATTGGTGGCACTGGCTTTTTCATCCTGTCTTGAACCAAGGAACCGTGAAGATTATCAGAAAGCTTAGGGAAGCCGGTAACCGTGTTGTCTGCGGCACGAACACAATGGACAGCCATTATCAAAATCATTTGGAGCGCGGTGATTATGCATTTTTTGATCAGACCTACGCTTCGAATTTCATGGGAGTGTCAAAGCCTTCCCCGGATTTTTGGAAAATCATTTTGACCGCCGAAGGAGTAGAGCCGAAAGACGCTGTTTTTATTGACGATAAAAAAGAAAATGTTGAGGGTGCAAAATCATTGGGAATAAAATCATTCCTTTTTGAATCTGCGGAAAAACTTGCGGAAGATTTGGGAATTTGAGACGCGCCGATGAAAAAGTTTTTTACGGAAAATCAGATAGAAGCATTTGTCTTTGATATGGACGGCGTTGTTTTGGACAGCGAATCGGTCTATGAAAAAGCGTGGCGTGTCATTGCAGAAAAAATGCATGTTTCTGATATTGATTCGGTTCATGAAAAATGCCTTGGACTTTCAGCACAGGATGTCTTCAAGCTTATGGCCGAAAAATACGGAGATGATTTTGACGGAAAGCTTTTTTGGAAACTGACTTCCGACTGGTCAATGGAATATATGAATGAAAGTGGTGTGCCTGAAAAAAAAGGAGCGCGGGAAATTCTTGAATTCCTAAAATCAGAAAAAATCCCGGTTGCGCTGGCTACATCTTCAGGAAAATCTTTTGCCGGGAAACTTTTGGAAAAAGCAAATCTTACGCAGTATTTTGACCTGATGATTTTTGGAGATGAAGTTTCACGCGCAAAACCAGATCCTGAAATCTATAAAACGTCCTGCCGGAAATTGGGGCTTGCACCTGAAAAATGCATGGCGGTTGAAGACAGCCCGAACGGAATAAAATCAGCTGTGAGTGCGGGGTTGAAAGCCGTGATGGTTCCTGACCGCATTCCACCTGATGACGATATTAAAAAACTTGCGTGGAAAATTTCCGAATCGCTTATGTCGTTGAAAAAAATCATGGAGGAGCAGTAAAGAAGATGTTTTTGAAAATCAAAAAAGAACCTGAAGAAAAAGAAATTGCTCTTAAAAGTTTTATAATCCGTGTTTCGCTTATTCTGGCAATCATGCTGCTTGCATTTGCTGTTGAAAAAATCGGCGGAACAGGAAGCGGTACATTTTTTGAAGTGACCAAAGCCATTGCGCTTGTCCTTTACTGCGTTTCCTACATTCTTTCCGGGCGCACTATAATCGTAAGGGCATTCGCTTCGCTTTTCAAAGGCAAAATAGAAATTGATTCGCTTCTTATCACCGTTGCGACTTTAATCTGCATTTTGATAGGGCAGTACATCGGAGCCGTCATCTCCATGCTGATTTTTTATATCGGTTCTATTTTCAAAAATATAAAATGGCAGACTGAATGAAGCGCATCATAATTTTTGTCGTTCAGTAGATTTTTCAGGAGAATTATATGATACAGTTGATTGCATTTTTAGGAAACTACGGCCGCGAGTATGAGCAGACCCGTCACAATGTCGCCTGGCTTTTTGAAAGTTC
>JAFPKH010000424.1:0-4981 GCA_017424825.1 Treponema sp.
ATGTCACGCTGGCATTCGACCCGCTTCTTTTTCCGTGCGTGCTCGGAACTCTGACGGCAATTCCAACAATCACGTACAACATGCTCCTTAGAAAATTCAGGGCATACGACGGTTCCAAGGAGTCCGTCAAATCAACGAACAACTATTTCAAGCTGTGGTACATTGTAAACATCGCGCTTGTCATAATCTGCTACGTTTCGCTTGCATTCATAGTAATCCTTCGCATGAACGCCAAGGGACTTGCTTTCCATGCATTCGAAACAAACTGGAAAAGCTACTACAGCTGGTTTTCGCTTTTGATCGGAGTTTCATTCGCTTTTGCACTGTGGGGGTTCGTGATGCTGCTTGCAGTGTGCGAAAAATCCATGTCATGGCTTCCTCATTACCGTGAAGTTCAGGTTCTGGGACTCACGGAAAGAATGATAACCGTTATGTGCTTTGCCTTAGCTTCTATTATATTCATGGTGGAGCATATCGTTTCAGTACCGGGAAATCTTCTTCAGGGAACGCAATATCTCCTTCTTAAAAAAATCATGCCGATTTCGATAGCATTCTCAATCATCAATATCGTAAACTTAGTATTTACGATCAAGGCGATAAATGAAGCTGTAGGTGCTGTTCAGGAACAGACATCCGCGCTTTCAAAAAGAAATTACCGTCTGGAGCCGCTCAAGGTCGAATGCAGGTGCGAAGTCGGAAGCCTCGTGAACAACATCAATGAATTCCGCGAAACCACAAAAGCACTGCTAGGGGATATGGCGGCATCCGCAAATGATTCAGTGAAAACAGCCGGAGTACTCAAGCACAACCTTGATTCCGCAACCGAAAATGTAGGTAACATAGCGAAAAACATAGACATGGTTCTGTGCGAGATGGGAAATCAGGCTGCAGGAGTCGACGAGTCGAATGCATCCGTAAACCAGATCGTTGCAAGAATCCGTGAGCTGAACGAAAACATCGAAAGCCAGTCCACATCAGTTAACCAGTCTTCAGCCGCCGTAGATGAGATGGTCGCAAACATCAACTCGGTTTCCCAGATCCTTGACAAAAACGCAGAGGCAGTAAATCAGCTTGGAACTGCATCAGATGAAGGCCGTGGAAGAGTACAGCATGCCGCACAGATTTCAAAGGAAGTCCTTGATCAGTCCGCCGGATTGATGGAAGCAAGCAAAATCATCCAGACAATTGCAAGCCAGACAAACCTTCTTGCCATGAACGCGGCAATTGAATCAGCTCATGCAGGTGAAGCAGGACGTGGTTTTGCAGTCGTTGCAGATGAAATCCGTAAGCTTGCAGAGCAGTCAAACAAGCAGGGAAAGGCAATCAACACCAACCTGAAAAAACTTTCCGAGTCAATCGGGCAGATTACCACAAGTATAACCGACGTGCAGCAGCAGTTCGACGTTATCTATGGACTTGCACAGACCGTGCGCTCACAGGAAATCGTCGTCAAAAATGCGATGGACGAGCAGAACGAAGGAAACAAGCAGGTTCTTGAGGCCATGAAAACAATCAGCGACTCAACAGTGAACGTAAAGGACAGCTCCGCGGAAATGCTTGAAGGCGCCGATCAAGTGGTCAAGGAAATGACAGTGCTTTCAGACGTAACCAGACGCATAACCGAAAGCATGCAGTCAATGAGCAGGAACATCGATGCTATCTCAGGTTCAATACAGGAAGTCCAGACCAGTTCAAACCAGAACCAGCGCGACACCCAGAAACTTGCAGAAAAAATCGGTACGTTCGAGCTTTAGGGAACCTCAGAAAAAAACTGCAAAAAAATATGATAAGGTATTGACATTTTTAGCGTGAGAGTCTATACTTTTAACCATCACGCAATGCGGTAGTCGTATAACGGCTTATTACCCCAGCCTTCCAAGCTGGAGACGAGGGTTCGACTCCCTTCTACCGCTTATTTCCTTTCTTTTTAATAAAATCGATCCACAAAAATCAGTTTTTCAATCCAATGTTTCTTCCAATTATTTTTGTATGGCTATGTTCGAATTTTCGGTTGATACGGTCATTAAGCCCGTCGAAACGACCTTTTTTACTGACATGGCCTATTGTTTTAATGTGATGTGAAATGATATGGAAAAATCAGTTTTCCTCAAGTCCAAGTGCTACACATGCCTGACGTGCGGCGCTCTGCTCGGCTGATTTTTTGCTTTTTCCTTCTGCAGGCCCGTAAACCGTATTTCCAAGGCGGACGCTTATGCTGAAGACCCTGTCATGATCAGGTCCGGACTGGTTTACAAGCTGATACACCGGGAAAGTCTTGTGTTCTTTCTGATAATATTCCTGCAAGATTGATTTGTAGTCCTTGTTTCCCTTATCCTGCTGGACTTTATGGATTTCAGGCACTATAAGCTCAAGCACGAATTTTTCAGCGGCTTCATAACCTGAATCAAGATAGAGCGCACCTATTACGGCTTCAACGGCATCGGCAAGGATCGCAGGTTTTGTACGACCGCCCGAAAGTTCTTCACCACGTCCCATGACAAGATAAGAATCAACGTGCATGACATCCTTTGCAATCGGAGCAAGGGACTTTTCGCTAACTACGTTGGCCTTTATTTTCGCAAGGTCGCCCTCAGGATTGTCCATCATGTCCTCATACAAAAAAGCGGCCGTCACAAGCCCCAGGACTGAATCGCCCAAAAATTCAAGGCGCTCGTTGTTGTAGATTTTGTATTCCTGGCTTTCGTTTGAAAAAGACCTGTGGTGCAATGCCAGATCCAGCATGTTGAGGTTGTTGAATTTTATGTTCAGATTCCTGCAGAATTCGGACAAATCCTTTTTTCTTTCCGGGGACAATTTTTTTGATTCGTACAATAAATCGCGCTTGTTCATGATTAAGGCCTTGCGGCATGGATTACGGAGCAGCCCGAAAACAAGGTTCTGCGGACACTCACGTTGATAAAAAGAAAAAAAAAGCACAGCAGCCAAGTACTGTGCTTTCATAAACCAGGGTAAGATTAGTTGCCCTGCTTCTTGATATAGTCGTAGACATCCTGAACTTTAACAAATGTTGCAGCGACTTCATCAGGAACCTTTACGCCCGTTTCAGCCTCAAGGCTGTACATAAGCTCATAGGTATCAAGACTGTCAAGTCCCAAATCACCGCGGAAAGTTGCTTCCATGGTAACTTTGTCAGCGTCGATGTCAAGATTGTCAACAATAACCTTCTTAAGCTTCTCAAACAATTCGTCCATCTTGTCTTCTCCTTACAATTAACCGTTTACTTCCGGAGTAATAACCTGGCGTCCGCGGTAGAAGCCGCATTTTGGACATACGCGATGCTGAAGAATCAAGTTGCCGCAGTTATTACATGGAACAAGATTCGGTGCGTCAAGATGCATGTTCACACCGCGTCTTCTCTTTGTAACAGCTTTTGATGTTTTTGATCTAGGTACTGCCATAATATATAACCTCGCTATAAAATTTTAGTCGTCTGTATAACAAAGTCATATTACTACAGATTCCTATTTCGTGTCAATATTATATAGATAAAGTGAAAGCCTTGTCAATGCCGGAAATCTTTTTTTTCATGGATTTCAAATTAAAATTTTGTGATTTATTTGATTTTATTTTGTTGCAAAATCCGTGAACCGGGCTTATAATTTGATAATAGTTTACGGAGGAATCAATCATATGGCAAACAACAATGAAGAACCTAGAGTACTTGCTATCATTCTTGGCGGCGGAAAAGGCACACGCCTCTACCCATTGACAAAGGAACGCTCAAAACCAGCAGTCCCGTTCGGCGGAAAATACCGCATCGTGGACATCCCTATCTCAAACTGTATCAACAGCGGATACAAGAAGATTTACTTGCTGACACAGTTCAATTCGGCTTCCCTTCACCTCCACATCATCAACTCATATAACTTTGACCGATTCAGCCGCGGTTTCGTAGAGATTCTGGCAGCTGAGCAGACTTTGGAACATTCAGGCTGGTACGAAGGAACGGCAGATGCAGTCCGCAAGAACATGGCACATTTCCGCGTGCAGCATCCGACCCACTACATAATCCTTTCTGGAGACCAGCTCTACCGCATGGACCTTAAAAAATTCATGGAGCAGCACATTGCATCAGGTTCCGACATAACGATTGCGGCAAAGGCAGTCAACCGCCACGACGCAAGCGGATTCGGAATCATGAAGGTTGACGACAACAACCAGATTACGGCATTCATGGAAAAGCCCGCCAAGGAAATGAACATCGATGAATGGAAGATTCCTGAGGCATCAAGGGGCGAAGACCTGCCTGCCGACCTCGAGTACCTTGCTTCAATGGGTATCTACATCTTCAATGCAGAGGCAATGGAAGAGATGCTCGACAACAAGGAGAACGATTTCGGAAAGGAAATCATTCCGGAAGCAATCAAGACAAAGAAAGTCTCAAGCTACATCTTCAACGGATACTGGGAGGACATCGGAACAATCAAGTCCTTCTACGAGGCGACTCTCGACCTTACGAACCCTGTTCCGAACTTCAACTTCTACGACGAGGACAAGCCAATCTATACCCACATGAGAAACCTTCCTCCGAGCAAAATCAACAATGCAACTTTGCAGAATTCCCTTGCCAGCGAGGGATGCGTAATCACCAACTCACGCATTGAACATTCTGTAATTGGTGTGCGCTCGATTATCAACGAGGGATGCGACCTTGACGGCGTAATCATGATGGGTGCGGACTATTACGAGAACGAGTGCGAGCGTGCGGCGAACAAGAAGAACGGTGTACCGAATGTCGGAATTGGAAAAGGATGCAAAATCAACCGTGCCATTATCGACAAGAACGCAAAAATCGGCGACAACTGCTGCATCAACGTGAACGGACGCACCTATGAGGACGGTGACCACGGACTCTTCTACAGCTCCGACGGCATCATCATAATCAAGAAGGGCGCGGAGATTCCTTCGGGAACTGTAATCTAACAGAATCAAGAAAACAATCTATGCGGGTTCAGTCAAT
>JAFPKH010000425.1:0-5663 GCA_017424825.1 Treponema sp.
ACGTTGTCGATGTAGACATCTGCACCTGGAACCGCCGCAAAGAACTGGAGGGCAGCCTTGATCGGAAGCTCCGTTTTATAGACGAACTCGTAGTGTGCCGTCTTTTTTCCGAGCTTGACGGTCTTTTCAAAATCAGCAAGCTTCACATTGATTGTGCTTGATTTTGAAGCGTGTGCATCGAATGAAAGGACAAGTTCCTTGTTTCCCGGAAGAGAAAGGTTTCTCTGGGTGACCGTAACCGCATCATTTTCTACTTTTGATTTCGGCGTTGAAACTTTAAGCTCCCTCACTCCCTTTTCGTTTGTGACAGACACATCCGCGCCCGCATTGTTTTCAATCTCCCAGAACTCAAGGCGGCCTTCACCTTCCTGGAACTGACCGTTGTGCACGAGATTTCCGTCGGGGAGGAATGACATGCCTGTTTTTGAAAGATCGACTTCACCGATTTTTTCAAGGACTATGTTCGAGATGTGTACCGCCGCAAGGCTTCCCTGTGAACCAAGGTTGTATTCAAGGCGTGCTTCGGCATCGGAATCATCTTCCATGGTGAATTCCCATGAGAAATGCTGGGTGGTCGGATTGACCGTAACCTTTGTGTCCGGGAAGTAACGAATCCATCCTCTTTCCGGTGCGCTTACGGTTGAGATAATCGTTCTTTCCTCGTCCGCGCTTGCGTCAAAAGAGTAGCGGTAGATGTTGCCCTTAATCATCGGAACCGGACCCTGGACGACCTGAACGGCATATTCAACAGGACCGTCGGAAACTGAATAAATGTTGAGCGTTCCGTCCTTCACGTCAATGCTTCCGTCTCCGCCTTGTGCGTTAAGGAACGTCCATTTTTCGGCATCTTCTTTAATAAGGTTTGCGTCGCCTGAATCAACTACTACTGCCTTGGACGGCTTTTTTACATTGTCGTTGTAGTATTTTTTCTGATAGACCTTCACATAATCAACGACCATCTGGGCATCCTCGTCGAATGTTGTCGTGTCATCAGGATATCCCGGCCAGTTACCGCCGACAGCGACATTGAAAATCATGTAGAAGGGCTGGTCGAACGGAGCTGGATAAGTCACTTCACCGAATCCCGGCTTTTTTGTGTACCAGTCGTTGATTGTCTTGTATTTGATTCCGTCGCAGTAAAGACGCATTTCACCCGGCTCCCATTCAAGTGCGAAAACATGGAATTCGTCCGCAAAGTTTCCGCTTGAAAGAGTGTATGTCCCCTGATCCTGTGAGTGCGGTTCTCCGAAGTGGAGCGTTCCGTAAAGAGTGTCCGTCTGGTGACCGAGCACTTCCATGATGTCGATTTCACCGCATTTAGGCCACTGACCGTAGAAGCTTTCATCGTCCGGCATCATCCAGAATGCGGGGAGATATCCCTGTCCCTTCGGAACTTTAAGGCGTGCCTCGAATCTTCCGTATGTGAACGTGTGCTTTCCCTGTGTGTTGACGCGTCCTGATGTGTATGAGACCGTTCCGTCGTCGTTCACTTTTTTGAGCGGCTGGATTACAAGGTATCCGTCCTTTACGTAAGTGTTTTCCGCAGAATCGTCATAGGACTGAAGCTCATTGTTGACCCATCCCGGCTCGTGGAATTCATAGTTCCAGCTTTTTGTGTCCAGCTTGGTTCCATTGAAATCATCGGACCAAACAAGATCTGCCTCGGTATACTCAACCGGCCCGGTATCTCCTGATCCGCCGGAAACTTTTGCTCCCTGGTTTTTTGAGCACCCTGTCAACAAAGGTGCGGCCATCAGAGCCAATGCAGCAAGTTTTAAAACTTTCATATCCGCCTCCAAAATAGATGACATCGCTAGTAATACAGAAGTCTAATTTCCTGTCTTGTAGAAATTATCACGCGGATTTTGCAGAAAAATATTAAATTCCTGCTGAAAATTCTAAAATCGTGTCATAAACTCAGCGGAGGATTCCCTGGAGATGAGTTTTTAGGGATGCCCTTTATAAAAACTTTTTTTCTGCCGATATCTGTTAAAGATATCCTATTTTTTGGGGTCATAATAGCAAATGAAACAAGAAGCTTCTATAAAAACGGCTGTCAGAATCATTCTTCTCTATCTTTTTGTGCTGATTTTGGGAACTGCAGCGTGTGCGGCGATTTATACCGTCTATTCTCTGTGCAAAAATATGATAGCCGGAGGCGGACTTAAAGTTTTTAACCTCAATTATTTTTTGAACGGCGTGAACATGTTCGAACCCTTGGTCGTCATAGCCAGCGGCGTGGTCATGTGCATGTACCTTATCCGCTATTCGATACGCAAGGTTCTGCCTTTTAACGTTTTTGTGATTGCCTATATTGCAGCGTGGGCTTTTCTTGTGCCGCTCAATTTTACGCTTCTTTCAAATCTGTCAACCAAAGCGAATCAGCCGCCTGAAGCAAAGCATCCGCTTACCACTGATTATTTCCGCACTGGAAAGACAGGCTCGATTTTTTATTATTCTTCCATTGAAAATGAAAATCTTGCGGACGGAATCTGCATCAATGAAGAAGGCGAGACCGCATATACTTTCAGCGACGTGGCTATTCCTGAAAACAAAGGCTATTCCGACAGCCTGATCCACAAATCCATAGGAATGCCGAAACTTATCGACATAATCGCTTCATGGGTAAAAATGTTCCTGAGCATTGCACGCCAGGCATGGGAATCGGGGCTTTTCAGCTGGATTTGTTTTGCCTCGATCGGATTGGCCCTTGCATCGGTTGCCGGACTGTGCTTTGTGTCCAAGTGGAGGATGGTGAACGTCGTTTCCGTCTGTACCGCAACTTTGGGAATTCTTGTGCTTAACATAATGGCATATACAAATTCATTCCTTGATCCGGCGAAAGTTTTTTTGGAGGGAGCCATGACGAATGTCCCGATAAAAAATCCTCTTATCGTTTTGATGAATGTTCTTGTGTTCGTTGTTTTCTCTGTTCTCGGATTTATCGTTCATAGAAAACGCCGTCAGGAAGACAGATTGAATGACATGCCTTATGGAAAGGAGTTCGCATGAAAAAGACTCTGCCTACGTTCATAGTTTATACGCTCATGATTTTTGCCATTTGTATGGCAGTTACGTTTTGCTATCAAGTTCTTCCGCCCCTTAATCCGGGAGATGAGAATAATTTCAAATTTATCCGCGGGCTTTATTGGTTCGTACTTTTTCTGCCTGCCGTCCTTGTAAGCGGATTTGCAATCGGCTGTTCGATAGCATGGAAAAATGAAACGGTCGGTTCCAAAAAAAGATTTTCCGAAGGAATGTTCGTGCGTTTCGGCGGAGTGATTCTCCTTGCGCTTGCCATAACGCTGGTTCTTTCACTGACTCATGAAGTGATTTGTCCGGGCGTAATAAAAAAATACAACACCCTCGTCAACGGACCTGCTGAACTTGCATCTGCAAAAGCCGCCGCAAAAGATTTGCTGAATTCCAGCACGCCGGAACATGCATATCCAAGTGCATTGCGCGCATATAGAATCTGCCCGACCGATGAAGAAGCCTCCGCACTTTTGAAGCAGGCAAAGGATGCAATGGATCTTGCCTATGACCGCTCTCTTTATGATACCGGAAGAAAAACTGCCGTCAACATAAACGAAGCCATGCCCCTGCACACGGAAGATTTGAATCACACTGCCGTTGAAATGCTTGAAAAATCAAATGAGGCAGCCGCTCAAAAAGATTGGTACGGCGCTCACTATTGGGCAACCCTTGCAATAAAAGCCTCCGACGGTGTTGATGCCATAATGCAGGACGCAAAGATGGCCGCTGCAAATGCATGGAACGAGCTGAAAAATCCTTCCGGGTTCGACACAAACGAAAGCTATGATTTTTACACTAGAAAAATGCAGGCATACAATGCGCTTCAGGCAGGAAATCCTAGCGACAATCTGAAGGCATATTATATATTGAAAGATTTGAGTGAAAATGGTCATGAAGATTCTCCTGATGTCGTGCGTTTTCTTGCGCTTGCACAGGAAGCCGTTGAAAATGAATATTTCTTCATCGACGAAACCGAGAACATCGAAAAGCTCAAGGATTTCAAGGACATTTATTTTGCGCTTAGCGACAGTGCTACAGGAACAAAAAATGTCTACTATATAAAAGGCATCATGGATTCAGTTGATGACGGAAGAAGCGTGCGTTACCTTGAAGGCTTGACCGTGGCCACTTTCTCAAAAAGCGGAAAGTTCATACGCTCAATGTATGCGCCGATTGCAAAAGTCATTTCGCAGTCTGTCTCTTCGTTTGATAAAGAAACCATTTCTCAAAAAGGAATGTCCGAAAGCTGGAAAAACGTTCCTTTCATAATGTTACAGGCAGTTGACAGAACAACTTCTGGCATAGTTGCAAAACCGGTTTATTCATATACACAGACGAATCTTCCCAAGGAGATTTTGGATGCTGAAGGAATGTCATCTTCAAAATTGTATGCAGATCCTTTTGAAAATGATGCCGGAATCAATCTGGATGATCCTTACGACACATTGAGGTCAAGCGTAACCCGCCGTCTGCCTGAAACAAGGACTATGGTTCTTTCCATGCCTTATGATGATTTTATTGCCGTAAACAAAGCCGGTGACGGTCCTGAGGGAATGGATTTGATTACGCTTTCACAATTCATAAACAAATCTGCTTCCTATGGATTTTCACGCGAAGTTTTTTATAAGGACTTTTTGGGACGCACGCTCTATCCGCTCTTTTTGCTCGGCCTGATGATTTTCTGCGCCACGATCGGATGGAACTACAGGATTGAAGGCGGTGACAACATTCAGTTCAAATTCCGCTGGATTTTCCTTGTCCCGATTTCCGGTGTCATTGCATATTTCTTCCTGGAATTTGCAAACTATGTCTACAACATGCTGAATTATGTGATTGCCGGTGCATGCGGAAAGGGTGCGTTTGCGGTTGCTTCAATAATCTATGTCGTAATGCTGATTGTGTTCTCTGCGAATTTCCTTTCACGTCACGACAAATAGGATCGGCTTAAAAAAAAACTTATAAATAAAAGACAGAATTTTGCCGACAAATTTCATGAAGGATGGCAGTTGTGCTGCTGCCATATCGTGTAACGTTTTTTATACAAGGAGGTGCTTTATGTACACAAAAGATATTTCTTTGAATGCATCAACTTATAAG
Organism: Treponema sp.; assembly: GCA_017424825.1. GTDB lineage: Bacteria > Spirochaetota > Spirochaetia > Treponematales > Treponemataceae > Treponema_D. Next base: position 5,134 of record JAFPKH010000425.1, read on the forward strand.
ACCGTTTTTACATCAGCATCTGGTAGTCTTCATGTTCCTGTTAAGAACAGCGTTGCGGTTTACACTCAGTTTGAACATGTGAAAGGTACTCCGGCCGCAAAAGGTGAAGCAGGAGTTTCTGTAAGTAGAATCCGTTTATTGAACACTTTGATTGACAAATTGGTTTCTATGAAAAAAGATGTGCCGGAACAGAAAGAATTGGAATCCGCTGATGAGTTCAGTATTGACAGCATGATTTTCACATGTCAAAAGCAGATTAAAACTTCTTTTGCCGCTTCGGGGCCTGCAACTTATGGTCTGGCGGGGTTAATGCCTGAACCGGGTGCTGTGTTCGACATTTCGGCATGATATTGGGATGTGTTCGCATTTAAGGAGCCACTGGTTAGTATAATCGGTGGTTCTTTAATTTTGTGGACTGATTCAAAAAAATCAGTTTCGTCGCAGGATTTAGCTTATGGAATTTTTGAGAGAGAATCAGATTTCTATTATCAATTTTATACAGGGAATCTGTGCAATCATTATGCTTTTGA
>JAFPKH010000051.1:0-4071 GCA_017424825.1 Treponema sp.
AGTCAGCCGCCGAGGGAGCGCTTGCAGCCGCCAAGGAACGCATTGACTATGCAGAATCAGCCGGACTTGATGAATCTGACAAAAAATTCAAGGCAGCCCTTGAGTATTACAACCGTGCGCTCGATGAGTTTGCCGCAGAAAACTATCCGGAATGTACTGATGATGCAAATATGGTCCTCAGCCTTCTTGATGATTCTTATATCAACAATCTGCTTGCACGCGGAGAAGCTGAAAAAGCAATTGCCGCCGCAAAAGACAGGATTGCATATGCAGATTCAATCAATGCCGCACGTGATTTCCCGATCGCATATGAAGCAGCAAAGGCATATTATGCACAGGCTCTGGACGACTACACTGCAGAACAGTTTGAAAAGGCCGTCGCAGATGCAAACAAGGTCATCGACGCTCTTGCAGACATTCATGAAATGGCCGTTCTTCCTAAGTACTACATCGTTCGCCCATGGGCTGAATCAAAGGACTGCTTCTGGAATATTTCAGGACGCTCCTATGTATACAACAACCCGTGGCTTTGGGAAAACCTGTATGAAGCGAACAAGGACAACATTCCTGAGCGCAACAACCCGAACCTTATCCTCCCTGGCATGAAGATGGAAATCCCGTCTATCAGCGGAGAATACCGTGACGGTGTCTACAGCCCGGACGTTGAATACGGAACGTTCAGCACGAACAGATAACGTAAAAATGCCGGTATAAAAAAAAGGCTGCCCGATTTTTTTCAGGCAGTCTTTTTTGTTTTCTGCTTATAATCAGCCGTTCAGGAATCTTATAGTCAAATCTCCGAGGCAAGATAAAGGCAGAGTGCGCTTGCCATAAGTGCGTGGGGAAATTCCTTGCTTCCCATCTTTTTAATCACTTCCTTTTGATCCATGAGCATGTAGTTAAGGAATTCGTCTGAATCAAGGTTCTGGGTTCCCGTAAAATCAAGGTCTTTTGCGCAGTAGATGTGAAAATGGTTTGCAAAAAGGGCAGGGTTGGGGTTGACCGTCCCGAGATGCACGAGCTTTCCGGCAACTGCACCGGTTTCTTCTTTAAGTTCGCGCCTTGCACCGTCTTCCGGGGATTCTCCTTCATCGATCACTCCTCCGGGAAATTCAATGCTCAGGGCTTTTTCTCCGTGCCTCCATTGCTTTACCATTATGAATTTGTCGCCGTAAACAGGAACCACGCATACCCAGTCACGGGCTTCGTTGACTATGTAGCGGCCTTTTTGACCGTCGGGACCTTGGCTTTCACGCTCCGTAACCCTGAAAACAGGCGTTTCAATCAGAGTTTTTTTGCCCAGCTCCTTCCATTCAAGATTTTTGAAATCATTTTTACCGTCCATTGCAATCTCCGTGCGCCTTTATTTTCCGCCTTTGTCTTCTGCGGCTTCTTTCAGCACTTTGCCGAAGCTTTTCAGATAGTCGATGAACGAGACGTATGAGAAAACTACGCATGCAATGAAAAATCCCATGGAAATGTTTTTGAGGATTCCGACGTTGACGTTCCATGTTTCAGAAAGCCCCGTCCTGACAAGTGACTCTATTGCAAGCGCGATGAGGATGGACGTTATGTAAAAGACTGTCTTGAGTTTTCCGCCTTTCCGGGCAGCGATTGCAGTTCCGCTTTTTGCAGCCACCATGCGAAGGAAACTTTGGCCGAATTCACGGTAAAGAATCAGCACGAGAACAGGCAGCGGGCAGTATCCGGTGTATGTGAAGCAGACGAAAAGAGAGAGATGCAGGAACACGTCGGCAAAAGGATCGAACATTTTTCCGAAGTCGCTGACCTCATTGTTTTTTCTTGCGTAGTGTCCGTCAAGATAGTCGGTGAATTCCGCAAATGCAAGGAAAGGAATCAATATGCATGTTGTCGCTATTGAAAGAACGCTCCCGTTTGCTGATTTAAGCCATACCGGAAGAAAATAAAGCACAAAAGTTATAGGAGCCGCCGCTATGCGGACCATGGTAAATTTATTTGAAGTTTTCATATCAAAAGTATAAGCCAGCATGCCGTATTTTTCAATACCATGGCCTTGACGGAAGTTTGTCATGCCGAAGTCCTTGTCCGGGTCTTGAAAATTTCCCTAGAAATAAATGTGATAATATAGTAGAATAACCACATGAAAAATTCTTGGAAGAAAACGGGGATTTCGTTCCTCACATTGATTTTTACGGTTTTATCACTCGGTTTTGTCTCATGTTCAAATGAGATCATCGGTTACAGCGTTGTCTTGTGGAATATTCCCGAAGCGTTGATTGCTGACGGTGAAGTCGTTCCGGTTTACATGAAATCCAATATTTCAAAGACATATCTTATCGGCACTCCCGATGAATCGCAGAGGGTTGAGATTCCTTTGTGGAAGATTACGGAACCTGCATCAAAGGGCAGTGCGAACAAGTATGCCAAGACACATGCGAAGTTCAACAAGCAGTATGCCGTATCCGTGATTGACGGTCTTCCGATCAGAAAGGAACCGACCAACGTTGCGAAACAGGTTTACAGGCTCCGCAAGGGAGAAATAATCAGGACTTATTTTACCGGCGAAGGTGACAGGCCTATGAACGGTCATACACCGCTCGAAGGAGAATGGTTCCAGGTGCTTACTTCAACCGGAATAAGCGGATGGTGCTTTTCATACAATCTGCGCACTTTTGAAATTGCGGATGACGGAAGCTATGATTATGACGGCGAGGGAATCGTAAAGCCTGAAAGCTCCGATGATCTTCTTGACGCTGCATTGGCTACGGTCTGGTATCCTGAGTATTATTCAAAGATGATAAACAAAAAGGAAATCAACCTTGATTACATGCAGGAAGATTTCGGATTTGATCCTGGAACTGAATCCGGCACTATCCGCCTGAAGCTTTCAAACGTAGATGTTTCCTATCCTTATGAAGGCGTTACAAAATCATCCGAAAGCGTCTACAAATTCACCGACACTCCTATAACGATGACGCTCCGTGACGCACATTCAATCATCCTGCGCTTTACTGACAAGGACGGAAAACCTTCGACTACATATTTCGTTTCAATCGACGATGACGTTCAGACTCTCATAAAGAACGAGAGGGCACGCCGCGAACGTGTATATACAAGCCTCATGCGCACAGGTCCGACTTACAGCAGCACGAACTACGGTGTGCTTACATTCACTGGATCCCACAAATTCCAGTGGAGCGGACTTGACAACCTCCAGCCTGCGGTAATTTCAGCAGATGCAGGAAAGGGCGGAACCGTTGAATCAAAATACTTCCTCCCGTCATCTTTGAAGGGCGTATGGGACGGAGTGCTCACGTTTGTGTTCAACGGAACTTCATCCGAAGTGAACTTCTTCTACAAGGCGGAAGCAAGCGGACTCAGGCTTACGACCGCACGTGTAGTCGTCACAAAAGATGCAAGCTCCGGAAGAAACAATGCTGAAGTCAGTATGCCGGCTGATTCACAGGTTCTCTTCTTCCATCTGTAGTTTCCGAAGAGTCGTTGAATGGCATTCGTTCAGTTTTCAAAGGTATCCCTGGCATTCGGTGACAGGGATATTTTAAAAGATGTTTCCGTAAATCTCCAGACAGGAAGCAAGGCAGCTTTGACCGGAGCAAACGGAGCAGGAAAATCCACGCTCATAAAAATCATGGCAGGGCTTGTGGAACCTGACAGCGGTGAGCGCATTACTCAAAAAGATTCCCGCATCGCATATCTTCCCCAGAGCGGTCTTGTACATCACGGATGCTCGTTGAAAGAGGAGGCCGACAAAGCTTTCCAGTGGGGTTATGAGATTCAGGAAAAAATAGATGAAATCGGCGGGCGGATGAAAGATTCCCCTGATCAGGCAGAAGCTCTTGCCGTTGAACATTCCGAACTTCTTTCCAAGCTTGAAGATTCAGGTTGGTACAGGAGGGAAGCTCTTTCTGAATCCGTTCTCCTGGGGCTTGGTTTTTCACGTGAAGATTTTGAAAAGCAGACCGATGAATTTTCCGGCGGATGGCAGATGAGGATTGCGCTTGCCAAGGCTCTTATGTGCGGCCCGGACATCCTTCTTCTTGACGAACCGACCAACTATCTGGACATTGA
>JAFPKH010000426.1:0-4090 GCA_017424825.1 Treponema sp.
AGCCATCCGGCGGAGGTTTTTATGAAAAAGTTTATGAAAAAGACATCCGTGATTTTTGCGGCATTGTTCGTGTTTGCTTCCGGTTTTGCAAGCGCAGCTCCAGAGGTGAAATTTTCCACTTACGGAAAGATTACGATCGGATACTACAGCGGAAACACAAGCGGATTCAATACAACAAATTACGGCGGCGGACTTCCCTATTTCACTTCAAATTACAATGAACCATTTCCTGTCCATGGATTTGAAGCGGCACCGGCAATCGGGTTCACCCTTCCAATCGGAGGAGACGTGGTTTGGGGCTGCCAGAGATTTGCAGTGGAGATTCAGGCTCCTTTTGTTTTTGGAAATTCATATTTGAACCACAAGCATTATGAAAACAATCCCTATGAAAATTCTTGTACTGATGTATGGGGAAACGGAACCGGCTTTGCAGTAAATCCCGGCGCATATTTTATATGGAACTACTATCTTCCGAAAACAGTTCCTCAAGGATTGCAAAATCTCAGCATCCAGCTCGGTCTCGGTCTTTCCACGTCCATTTCATTTATAAACGGACAATGGCGCACCCATCACTATGATACAGGAATAAATGACGAAGGATCGTTCACTAATTCCAGTTTCGGTATGAGAGTGAATTCACTTTTCGGCGTACGCTATGATTTCACCGACAATTTTTCCGCGCTGTTTGAATGGATAACAGGATTCATAGGAACGGCAACATATTCAACCCGCATTGGAGTTCTCTGGCGTTTCTAAAAAATGCGACGTGCACCGTCCAATATATCCGGGCGGTGTTTTTTTTGCCTGTCATATTATAATTGTCATATTTAAATGATATAATGATTCCATGCAGATGGATCAGCTTTTTGAATTCGTTTATATCCTCATCGATAAAAAACAGGTGACGGCAAAAGAGATGGCATGTCATTTCGGAGTTTCAACACGCACGGTCTACCGTTGGATTGACGCGCTTTCTCTTTCTGGGGTTCCTGTATATTCAACCAGAGGAAACGGCGGCGGTATTTCCATTTCCGAAAAATACACGCTTGATAAAACTATGCTTTCAGAAGATGAAAGGCTTGCGATAGTTTCCAGCGTAAAGGCTTTCAACAGTCTGAGCGGAAATTCAAAATCAAATGAAATGGCGGGAAACAAAGCGGTGGAAAAAATCTCAAGGCTTGCACCGTCCGAAACCAACTGGCTCGAAGTTGATTTTGCACCATGGAGCCCGGAAAGAAACGCCGTGCGTGAGCTTTTTGCACTTCTGCGTGACAGCATCCTTAAAAAGCACCAGGTGATTTTCGATTACTTCAGCGGAAACGGAAAATCCGAAAAAAGAACGGTTCACCCATGGAAGCTCATCTACAAAGGCCAGGCATGGTATTTAAAAGGATGGTGCACAATAAGGAAAGACGTAAGATTTTTCAAGCTTTCCAGAATCAGGAACGCATCCGAAACAAAACGTCCGGCAACGGTCACGCAAGAAAATACCGCTGAAAAACCATTGCATGAAAAAAATCAGGTTTCAGCGCCTGCCGCTCCTTTGATAAAAATCAAGGCGAAAGTTTCCGCTGAAAAACTTCCTTATCTATTGGACACATTCATGTGTTCTGAACTCACGAAGTATAAAGACGGAACGGCTCTCGCAACATTCACAATCCCGGATGCAGATTGGATTTTTGAAATGCTTTTGAGCTTCGGCGCAAACTTGAAGATCATTTTACCGAAATCAGTCCGTGAAAAAGTAATTTCATTGGCGGAGGGAATAATAAAATTATATAAAAATTAATTTCAAATATGACATGCAGCTGTCATATTTATCGTTTATAATAAAGACATGAAAACAAATGATATGCAAAGAAATGAACTGATTGAAAACCTTGAAAGCATCCATACGACCGTTATGGGTGAATGCCGGATACGAAAAAATCTTGCGCTCGGAGATGACGTTCATGATGCCGTAGATTTTTGCAAAAAGAAAATATCTGATCCCGGCTGCATGATTTACCGACAAGGAAAAAACTGGTACTGTGAAATCGCCGGGATAAAAATAACCGTCAATGCTCACAGCTTCACAATCATAACGGCACATAGAATTTGAAAATGGAAAGACGACCAAATTTTAGCGAGATAAAAACATTTGAAGAGTTCTCGAAATTTTATTGGTACAGGGATGAGCTTAAGCAGATTTGCAAAGTGCTCGGAATCGATTCTTCGGGAATGAAAGCGGAACTGAACCGGAATATCGAAGAATATTTTAACGGAAAAATAATCGCACCGAAAAAAAAGTGCGGCACAAATCAGCGAAAAAAAATAAAGGACGAAGCAGAGCTTTCACTTCAATCAAGCCTTGTGGAATGTGGTTTTTGTTTCAGCCAGAGGTTCAGGGATTTTTTCTCGGAACAGACTGGAGTTAAAAAATTCAAGTTCAATGTGGACATGGTTGCAACAGCAAAAAAAGTCAAGGAAACCGGAGACAGTTCATTTACGCTCGGAGATTTGCTGGACATCTATTACGGAAAAAAAGTCTATGAAAAATATGATGCCGTATCTTTGCAATGGAATAAATTCGTAAAAGATTTTTGTGCTGACAAAGACAGCAGCGCGTTCCCGAACAAATTGAAAACCGCATCGATTCTTTGGAAAGAAGTGCGGAATTCGACAAGAGAAAAAATCTACACCCATGACCTGCTTTCTGAGTTCGCCGATAAAATAAAAGGAGAGGCTTATGGTATTTGACTACAAAAAAGAATTCAAGGAATTTTATCTTCCGCCAAAGGAACCGCAGATTGTGACAGTGCCGGAAATGCAGTTCGTTGCAGTCCGTGGCGAAGGAAATCCGAATGACGAAAACGGTGAATATAAAAAAGCTCTCAATATTCTTTACGGAATATCCTACGCAATAAAAATGAGCAAAAAAAGCGGTCACTTCATGGACGGATATTTTGATTATGTAGTTCCGCCGCTTGAAGGATTTTGGAAGCAAGACGGAATTCCCGGGATCGATTATCTTCACAAAGAAAATTTCAAATGGATTTCGCTGATCAGATTGCCGGATTTTGTGACCCAAAAAGATTTTGACCAGGCAAAGGAAAGCCTTGAAAAAAAGAAAAAAATCGATGCCTCCCGTGCGGAACTTTTTTCATTTGAAGAAGGAAAATGCGTCCAGATTTTGCATGTCGGCTCATATGATGATGAACCTGCTTCAGTCAAAAAGATGGATGATTTTGCAAAATCAAGCGGATATGAATTAGACTTTTCAGATACAAGACTTCATCACGAAATCTATCTAAGTGACCCGAGAAAAACTGTACCCGAAAAATTAAGGACGGTAATCCGCCATCCGATAAAATAGTAAGGAGAAGAAAATGCCGAGACCACGAAACAAAACTGATTTGCTCAATGCGGCAAAAGAAAATTATGAAAAACTTTTGGATGCAATTTCAGGATTGTCAGAAAAAGAGTTGTAAATAATGCATTTCGTAAACGCAAAAACAATCCTGACACCTCACAGCATGAACATCTACCGCGGTTGCACGCATGGATGCATCTACTGTGATTCAAGAAGCAAGTGCTATCAATTCACGCACGATTTTGAGGATGTCGAAGTAAAGGAAAATGTACCCGAACTCCTTGAAATCACCCTGCATAAAAAAAGACGCAGATGCATGATCGGAACAGGCTCAATGTGCGACCCTTACATTCCCTTGGAAAAAGATTTATGTCTGATGCGCCGTTGCCTTGAAATAATTGAACGGAACAATTTCGGCATAACAGTTCAGACAAAATCAGATCTTGTTCTCCGTGACATTGATTTGTTTTCAAAAATCAATCGGAAGACAAAAGCAGTGCTTCAGATGACGCTCACAACCCATGATGAAAATCTGTGCAAGATGATTGAACCTGGGACATGCACCACAAAAAAAAGATTTGAAACTTTGAAGACATTCAACGACGCGGGGATTCCTACTGTTGTTTGGTTCAGTCCTGTCCTTCCTTTTATAAACGACACAAAAGAAAACATCGACGGCATAATTGATTATTGCGTCCGGGCAAAGGTAAAGGCCGTCATTTGTTTTGGGATGGGACT
>JAFPKH010000427.1:0-2822 GCA_017424825.1 Treponema sp.
ATGAACAGCCATTAAAACGCGTATGGGTTAATTACTATTTTGAACTGCCTTTCTCGATTGAAATTATTTTCTGCACAGAAAAAATGTATAAAGAATGTGTAAAAAAAAGTGGCACTGAAGCCGCGGAAAATGCAGGTGATTATAACAGTGACGACACCCTGATAACACTCAGCCCTTCTGTAAGAAAATACATTCAGAAAATCGTTAAAAAGAAAACAATGGCAAGTAGCGCAGAGCAGATACGCCTTAAACTGGAAGAATTAATAAAAGCAAGCGATAAAATCCATCTCGCAAAAGACTTTTCGATGCCACTAAGTTCTGAATATGATTAAATTTAAGCGGACGCCCCCGCCCGCCCTGTAGCGACCGCGCAGAATGTGGTATAATGATGGGAAAACACACGGAGGACACACAATGAAACTAAAACTACATCTTCAACAAATATCACAAAAAATAAAATAATGACCGTCCGCGAGAACCTGAAACTCCGCTCTGGCGAAGATACTTCAACGCAAGTCCTCGCCGTGATGTCCGCAGGTGCGAAAGTAAGAATCCTCGAACTCGGCAGGGCGGAGACAATCGACGGCATTGCCTCAAACTGGGTAAAAGTAGAAATTATTTCTGGAAATGACAGAAATGGTAATAAATTGAAATCAGGAATGACTGGCTGGTGTTACGGTGGTTATTTAAGGTAGAATATCACATAACACATATAAGGCCCCAGCTTGTCAATAAGAATCCTCAAAAAAAATAATCACTTAAGGCTGTCTTTTTCAGACAGTCTTCTTTTTTTGAGAAAAATAGAGCTTCCGTTCAAAATAAAAAAGCAAAGCCTGAATCGCAATTCAGAAAAAGATTCCAGGAAAAGCGTCCTGAATCAAACACATATAGTCGGTCACGGCAAACCTGAAAAACAGATTTCCGGCACGAAGAATTTCACCGGTACCCGTGCCAGGCCTGAAGCAAAAATAAGATGGTCATCATACGATGCCGATAGTTATATGGGCAGGTCAAGGCAGGGACAGTCCGCTTATTTATTTTCAACAAAAACAAAAATATAAAAAGGCGCAGTGGCAGCGTCTATTCAAAGCTCAAGAAGTCACGGCATCCGGGACAGAAAGAATGAGGGGCGGTCTAAGCCGCATATAATCTTCATTTTTCAAAAGCCCCGCCGTATACGCTTCAGTTATGCGAGATGCTCGCCGCCACTGTCCTTGTTTTCAATTTTCTTGTCCCCGTAAAACCTATCGGGATTAAAAGCTTCTTTCCGCTTGAGCATGTAATAAACAGTACGTCCGAGTTTCTGTGCAATTATGCTCATGGCCTTTGCCTTTCCATACCGCTGCACAAGCTTATCATGCCACCTCTGCCCCCGCTCGTTATTACGGAGGAAGAGTACCGCCCCTTCTGAAAACGCCCATTTCAGATGCACGTTTCCGATTTTATTATGACCGCCCTTCTCCCTCTTGCCGGCCGATTCATGGGAGCACTTCACGAGACGGGAGTAGGAGACAAACTTACCCACATCGGGAAAACGATGAATGTCATCAATCTCGTAAAGAATTGTAAGGGAGAGGATAAAGCCGAGGCCCGGAACAGAATTGATGATGCTGTACGAAACAGGATCCTGCACTTCCATGCTGTCCTCAATCTGGAACTCAAGTTTTGTGATTATGTCGTTGTAAGACTTGAACATGGCAAGGTCCGCGTTCACCATCTGCAGAGTTGCCGGATCGCGGAACTTGTCGGGAATCGTGTTCCTGTATACTTCACTCCTCATCCGTGAAGAAGCAAGGGGTTCATTTATGTTGTACTGATGGTTTGTGTTCTGCAGATGGACTGAGAGTTCTGCGCGCTGCCTGACGAAGAAGAGCCTGCGCCTGAGCAAGTCTCTCGTCGCACGCTTACCTTTCGGATATGCGTATGCCGTAGGAAACATTCCTCCACGGAGCATGTTCGCTATCTTCTCCGAATCGATTTTGTCGCTCTTCGTCTTTCCCCCGTGGATTGACTTCATGTAATAGGCGTGCCCCAGCGCGAAGTCAATCCCTCGCTCCGCACAGAAGTCCGCTACCCAGTACCATGTAAAGATGCATTCCACGCCGACTACGATGTCTTTACCGAAAGTGTCGGTCACAAGCTCTAGATTTTCTCTTGAACATGCCATGTTTTTGTGGAATACGGTTTCTCCGGAATTATTTACGACACATACATACATTGATCTTGCATGTAAATCGATTCCGATGTAGAATTGATGTTGGTTCTTATAGAATCTCATTAAGGTCCTCCTTTAGAGTATTTAGGATATCGTGCCCTGACGGACTTATCTATCATAGCACAATAAGCCTGGGGCCTTAATGATTTTCAAAGGTTCGTAGCCGACAGCGGGTCAAGCCGGTTTGCGGTTTAAGCAATTGTTATGCTCACACGTCCCTGGCGTGGTAAAAAATATGTAAAATCATTCGTTGAGTAGGATTTTATTAAAATCAATCGTAAAAAAGGTTAGAAAAAATGGACATTCAAGAACAGTTGGCAGAAAAACTTGAAACAAAGAAAAGCGTTATTTCACGAATGGAAAACCATTCTGAAGATATCCGATTGTCTACCCTCCAAAAAGTTGCATCAGTATTTGGAAAACAGCTTAAGGTTGCAATGTTGTAAAAATGTCATAACAAAGGTTCGTAACCGACAGGCGGTCAAGCTGCCTGCGGTTTAAAATATTGTTATGTGGACGCCCGCACTGGGGCGCTTTTGGAGGAAAAATGAAAAAGATTATTTGTTTAATAATGGCAAAGAAGGAAAATTTTATGAAAAGAAAACAC